>NZ_JBFROI010000071.1:0-21848 GCF_041471405.1 Vibrio sp. 10N.261.52.C11 | reverse complement strand
ATGGTTATAACTGGAACAGCGTCGGCGCGTATAATGCGGGTTTTTCCAAACGCACCGAGAACGCCAGAAAAATATACATCCAAAAAGTCCAATCGGTTTATTTTAAGATGAACGTTCAATAAAAGGCCTTGCACCATAATGGTGCGAGGCCTTCAGCTTTTCCTCTTGCTTTCTTCCTTCAATTTCCAGATCCCCCGCATCCCTCGTTCGTCAGATTCATTCGCCACCTGGTCGGCTTTTGTCTTTCGCTGTCAGTTTTTCCCGTCGCTTTGATTAGGGACTCAGATCATTCGTTCTGAGTTGTTGGTTAGTTGAGTTGGTGACCACACACCACCCTAAATCGAAGTTCGATTTAAATGGTTGTCTGTTGTAAGTAACTGATAGTTAAGGTGTTAAATTTTTCGCTTTTTTCATGTTGTGGCATTTTTGATAACGTTTTTTTGTTCAAAAATGCCCCTGTAAACAGGAGCTAAAAATGAAAAAAATGCCGCTTACTCAGCGATTTATCGAGCGTGTAAAGCCGACGTCAATCACACAAGAATACTATGATAGCAAGGTGTCTACACTGTATTTACGAGTCTACCCATCAGGAAGGCGAGTTTTTTTTGTTCGTTTTCAGAGTGACGGATTGAGAAAGAATTCTAAGATAGGCTGTGCGTTAGAGTGCTCACTGCGCCAAGCAAGACGCGAAGCCTTGCAGCTTGTTCATCAAGTTCGCAGTCCGACAATAGAAACATTACCCACAATAACGGTGCAGGCATTCGGCCAAGAGTTTTTTAAGCGTTACCCACGTCACTGGAAGCCTCGTACTTTGAAAAAAAACGAAAGTGCTTTTCGTCTTCATATCGCTCCTTACCTTGGAGATAAGGAGGTGAAATCCATTGATCGAAACGAGGTAGAGCGGTGGTTTGCTCAGTTAAGTCATGTGAAAGGCTCAGCTAACCAAGCGTTAGTCTTGCTGTCGGTTATGATGCAGCAATGTGAAACGTGGGGTTATCGTCCTAAAAATACCAATCCTTGCCGTGGTTTCAAACGTTATAAAGCTGGAGAAGTCGAACGCTACCTTGATAAAGACGAATTACGCCAATTATGGGGCACCTTAGACTCGTTAGAGAAGGATAATCCAGATAAGGTTATGATTATTCGACTTTTAATATATACAGGTTGTCGCTCATCGGAAGTCAGAACCTTGCAATGGAAAGAGTACAGAGGTCGTCACTGGCATTTATTAGACAGTAAAACGGGGGCGAAAACAGTGTACCTTTGCACACAAGTCAGGGCTTACCTTGACGCATGGCAATCAGAGAGTGATTACCTGTTTCCGGCTCCTTGCAACACTCAACCCATATCGATAAACCAGTTGACTGAATTCTGGGGGAAAGTTCGCCAGTTAGCAGGATTGGAGGGGGTACGCTTGCATGATTTACGTCATACCTACGCGAGCCTTGCTATTCAGTCGAAGGTGAACTTAGTCGTATTAAGTCGCCTTTTAGGGCATGCGGAAGCGGAAACCACCTTGAAGTATGCGCATTTAGGGCGTGAAGACGTGTGTCAGGCGGCCACGCATGTGGCGAGTGTATTAGTGAAGGGGATGCGCTCATGAAATCACTGTTATTCTCATCGAAGGTGGTTCAATCACTTAACGCCAAAGCTCGAACGTATACAGTGTGGGATACCAAGAATCCTGCGTTAGGGGTTCGGGTGTATGCGGATGGTCGTCGTTTCTATGTGACTTATTTACCCATTCCCAATAAGACGTTAGCAGCAGTGGGGCAATTCACCTTAAAGCAAGCCAGAGAACACGTACAAGCTTTGCAGAGCTCTTTTTTAGAAAAAGAGGCAAAACCGATACGGTTAATCCGTTTTGATGCGTTAGTGAAAGAAGAGTGGACGGAGACGGTCTTAAAGGAATGGAAACCCAGTACGCAAGCGGGGGCGTTGAGCGCCTTAAGAAAACATTTGTTACCAGAGTTTGGTCGTTATCCCGTTGGCCGTATTGATTCATTTCGTGTACACCGTTGGTTTGATGAGCTTAGTCAGAGTTACGCAGGGGCTGCAAATCGTAATCTTGATGTGCTTCGCTCTATCTTCAAATATGCAGTTAAGCAGGGCTACTGCATGAATAACCCTTGTGATGGTATCCAGCAAAACAGAAAAAAGAAGCTCAATCGTTTTTTGAGTTTGGATGAGTTGGCACGATTCCATAAGGCATTGATGGCGGTTAGCCAACAAGGAGACATGGAAGCGTGTTGTTGTCAGGTATTAAACTTGATTTTGCTTACAGGTTGTCGTATTTCGGAGGTAACAGGCTTGAAATGGTCTTTTATTAAAGGCAATGAGTGGTACTTACCAGACAGTAAGACGGGGGCGAAGGTGGTGTATGTTGGTAAGGAGGCGCAACAACTTCTTTTAGATATCCCAAAGCAAGCTTGGTCGAAACAAAGTGAGCCCCACGATGATGTTTTTGCTCCTTTGCGTCGTTTTGTGAGTCGGGCAACTAAGGTAGGGATGATATGGCAACAAGTGAGAGCTTTAGCGAATATCGAAGATGTCCGTATTCACGACTTGCGTCATACTTTTGCCAGTTATGCGGTATTAGAAGGGTATCCTATTCTGATGGTGTCGAAGTTATTAGGTCACGCTCGCATTTCATCCACGCTTCGTTATACACATGTAGATGATGCGCAAGTCTCTGAATCCGCAGAGAGAGTAGGGGACGTTATCACTGAAATCATAACCGTAGAAAGAGGAAGTCATTCTAAGGTTAAGAAGCGTAAATCCAGAGATCTTAAAGTCAAGCCAAAACAGAAAGCATCCAACATAGTGACCGACGAGCAGATAAGGGACATTAGAAATGAACTCGATTTTTTATCTTGGTAAATAATGAGCGAGTAAACACTATAAGCTGCCTAATTGGTGTTAGGTGGCTTAGGTGTGAAAATTATTTTTGGACAAAAATGAGTTTCAGGAATTCTAATATTAGTGATTCATGAATAACTTTTTATAAGGCAAATTTGCCAATTAATACGCCTTTGTACAGTGCGCACTTTGTCTGCTTATGTTCAATCGTGCATATCTCTTTGAATCAGTGCAACCTCTTGTATTTAGAGGTTTTATCATTGAAGTGTCGCGAAATGAGTAAGAATTACATTTTTCGAGAGTTAGAGTGCCAAATGACCAAGGAAGAGGTCGCGGAACTGTGTTTTAAAACTGTGAGAACAGTCACAGGTTGGGATGAGGGAAATCCAATTCCACCCGAGTGTAAAAGGCTTATGAGAATGGCAAAGGGTCGGGAACTAAGCATCAGTGAAGATTGGATACAATTCAAAATGTTATACGACAGAATGGAATTGCCAACAGGACAAGTGGTTATGCCACAACAAATATTGGCAGGGATTGCGCTCTTGGGAATTCAGTCTGAACTAGAGATTAAGACTTCAACTCACTTACTTGGGTTAGCTAGAGCGATAGCAAAAATTAAGAAAAGGGATTAGAAAAGTATGGTTTTCTCGATGAGAGTTCAAAGTCTAAATTACATTGACTAACATGATGTGACTCTAGTTGATAAGGTGACCTTGACTGGCGCGAAGAACTGTCCTGTTTTGAATAATCCAGTCCTCCTTTTTGGTCATATCAAGGAGAAAAAAGCCGAACTCATTGAGTTCGGCTTTTTACTATAGGTATCTAAATTTAAGCATGTATTAACGTTGGTTAAGCTGTAGGGTTAAAGCCCATGCTATTTAATTTACGCTCCATTTTTTGCAGCATATCGTTCATTTCTTGTTGTTCACTTTTTACTACTTCACTTCGTAAATTTAATTTTTTTGCGTCCCACTGAGTCGAATTGAGATGTTCTGAGAATGCTAAGTTCATCAATCGTCTAACTCGATTTCTCAAGGCATGCGTATGAGCAAGAAACCACTGGGTGTCGCTAATTTTAACCAAAGAATCAAATTGTGATGAGCCGAACACCAAAGCGTCTATATGAGAATCTAGTTCCTTGAAACTTTGTTCTACTTGTAAATCTAAACGGGGATTTCCGCCTGATTTTACAATGTTGTCGATGAGTAACATGAGTTTGTACTTAAAGACAAATAGGTCTCTATAAAGAACGAAAGCAGCTTCATTCGACTTCGAACTCTTCCAGTCAGAATATGTTTCGCAACCAAACCAAAGTAACCCAAGAGTCCCTATACCGCTAAGTAAAGATCCAAGCCCAGACAAGATATCTGAAGACGTAACTCCATCTAAATCAAAAAACAAAGCTGTTGCCAGCAGAAAACCAAAGGAAATCAAGACAACACAGTATATTGAAATTACTAACTTTTCTTCTAATTTCAACAATATCACCTGTTATGGATAGTAACCTAACGCTCTACAGAGCATTTGGTGGTACTTGAGGTACATCATTTGGCATTGCAGGTATCTGAACTGCCTCGACCTTGAATAATATAGGCACGATATCTGTCCTAGCAAATATTGTTTGCGGCTTGCCCCAGTAAATCGAATACAGTTGTTTTCCTCCTTCAATAGAGGTTTGAGTAACCTTACCTGAACCTGTATAGAGGAATATCCAATCCCCTTGGTTTAATATCGCATCACCAAACCAAAGCAAATTATCTTTTACAGGGTAAGCCTGTGTATGGCCGAAAGGTTGGTTTCCAATCATGACCCCGAATTGACCAGTGTTTACCGTCTGATTTACAAAAATTGCAATTCGCTCTAGATTTGCCACACCCTTATCTAAAATCCCCGTAATCGTAAACTCAGAAATATTACTAACTATCACTTTTGCCTCCAACACCAGAAAACCAACTAGCTATAAGTAAAGTTGCCCCAACTAAAGCCAAGATAACAGCAATAGATGAATTGAGTTCAGGAGTACGATAGAGCTCAATAGATATACCAATCAATGCTGTTCCAAATGTTGCTTCTAAGTTACTTTTTTTACGTAATTTATTGATACTGTCCAATTGATTTTTATAAACGGCTGCTTGCTCTCGGCAATCATAGTATTCACGATTACAATCTTCTATTTTTTCCTTCAAACGGCTGTTTTCTTTTTGAAGCTTAGCTATTTCATGGAAGTTCTGTGATTGTAAGGCGGCTATAATCTTAGCGGTAGCTTCACCGCCTAATGCCTTGAATTTATTTTCAGCAAGCCCCTCCAGTACATTATGTACATGCTGAAACGGCGGAGGTTCAATGCTTGTTATATAGTCCGCTGAACTGGCAACCTGAGATCCCGTTGTCCCTTTAGGATCTGGTTTTGGTATATTTTCCAAGATTCCTCCTTATTGAAACGTATACTTAACATTAACTAGGCCGAAATTTTCTTTTGGTTCCTTGCTACTCCAATTCTACTCGAGATTTCCCCTTAGCAACAATTACTTATCGAAAAAAGGAGCTGAATGAATCCAATATATGGAATCATGGTGTATAGCTTAGCGTGTAAAGCTGGCACTGAAATTGTAGCCAGAGCAGGGTTATGTGAGTGCTGATAGGTAGGTCGAATTTACCCCCGTGATACAACACGGGGATTCACGACGAACAGCATTAGAAGAATGGATAACTTCTAGTAGGGCAAAACCCCATGAACAGGATGTGAATGAGTAAAAGGTCTATCCAACAATGGGGCACTTTCGAGCTAGAAAGTGCCAAGGGTAAAAATTCAACCAAAGAAACTCTTGGACAAAAACGATTTAGCAAGATTGCTAATTTAGCGAAGCATGAATTATTAAAAGTATGGCAAATTTGTTTACGTGATTGTCCAGTATCGCTGAAGCAGATCAAATTGTACTATTTGGGGAGTTTACATATATTCAGAAACAGCAAATAAAGTTATTGTTCTTGAATACCTAGTTTTAAGCTATAAATGCAGATTTCCCCAATGCCTTCAGCAGCCCACTGGTCCATTAAGACTCTACAAACTGGAGGCCCATTACCCAATCAGAGACTTTTACAAAGTTAAGCGTATCCACGTTTTGTTTCTTGAACGCTTTTACTACTTTCTCATGAACAATAATATGAGGGTAATCGCTGAATTTTGGCATAAAGACCAAGCGTTCTTTCTCTGGCATCGCAGACAACTTGTTATCATCCAAATAGTACTGCTCAATTGTGTGTCTAGTATCTTCCGGGTCATAATCATCAATCTGACACTTTTCTAGATTCAAAACATCCATTTTCTCAAATACATTAAACACCCAATAGCCCTCATGATATTTGTCATGATCATCTACGATCACGCTGGGGTAAACCTGACAACATGCATTGTCTATATTACCAAGAGATTGTTTAATTTCATCAGAAAATACTGGGTAGGTTGAGTCTAAGTGAGCCTTTTTAATTGGCCTAGAAACCCCTCGAACCAAATCTTCATCACGATAGCAGTTTTCAAAAAGCATTGGCTCATCACCACTTAGCTTGGTGTATTCGTAATCCCTCATGGCTGAATGCTTTTGAGGCTTTAGGTACAAAGTATTTTCATCATAATTTTCGAAAACAATATAGTATTGGTCGTTGTATTGGCTCATTGTCCTACCTTGGGTATCCATCTGGTGTTTTGGTACGTGATCGTTTTGGTGTTCCATGGGGAACTACTGGTTTGATAGCGCTTGTCTTTGCCATCTCTTTCGCCCAGTTGATAGTGAAGCCGGTCACTGTTGCAATAGTTATCAGGATTGGTTTGTGCGTTGATAATATCGAATTGGCAGGCGCAGCCGGGTCCTCCTGGAATAAAGTATTGGGAAATTTTGGTCAACGGTAATGAAAAAAATTGCCCTCTTTCAATTTTGTTGATTTTCTTTAGCACTTTACGACTAATCGGGTCGAGCAGCTTATGTATCTCTGACTCGGTTTCTGTTTTCTTAGTCTTTCCATAGCAGTCTTTAATCTTTTTTCTTATCTCTGGATCTCTCAACTCTCCAGAAACGTAACGATGATAAGGTTCTTCCCTAGGTCGGCTAAAGATATGATCGCCGCGGTGTAATTGGCAATGGAGTTGACATGCACCCGGCAAAGTAGCAGGAAAGCCGACCAAATTCGATAACTGGTTGATGTCGTAGCCTTTGTTGACTAGGTTTTCACCCAGCTCACTGTGTTTTACTGCTTCTGCCGAAATAATATGATGGGTATCCATATGGATACCATTATTATAAGGGTGCTCAGATAATTTTTTTACGTTGTTTACCCAGCGCTTACGATAGCCTTTTTTCTCAATCATACCATCGACGAAATCCGATTCTGCCGCCTCTTGACTCATCAGTGTGCCCATAGATAACTTATCCTATACATATTCGATTTCACCCCGGTACAACCGAGGCGTTTTATGTTCTTCACTCTTACACAGTCGACATTTACCCTTTCTAGGCTCATGTTTCTCTTCCACTTGAGCGGTACTATTAACCCGTTTGTCTGCTATGGCGGACTTACGGCGCAATGCCAAATGGCCCGCTAACTTGTCGTAATCTGGCAAGATGTCGACTAAACCATCGACGGTGCTGGTAAAGGTTTCTAGTGCTTGTGCGGCATGAGAGGCTGCACCAACCTTTTTAACGCCCATGGTAAACTTCGCTGTAACCGTCGCAATTCTGGCGGCTGCCCCTGCTGGCCCAGTTAGCAAACCAATCACTATGGTTAACACCACTTCAATGGCAATATACGCAGCTGCTTTACCCACGTGGTAGAAATAGAAGTTAGGTGGGACAGCTTCAATAATCAGGTTCAAGTATGTAAAGAAAGGCAAGATGCTGTTGTCATCATTAATCAACGCCAAGGCCTTAGGGAAAAACTCACTCTCCTTGATTTCCATTGCCCATTCAGGGTCAAACTCCATCACAACAGTGTCAACGAACTGTTCTACGCCTTTAACATCGTTGTTGGTAAAGAGCGTAGGCAAATTCCAAATCGCTTCTCTGTGTCTTGCAATACACTTAATCTTGCGCGCCATATCGTCTGAGCCTTCATTCCACCAAAGCTGCACATCATCAATGGCCTCATCAATGTTCTCGTACGCATCCACACTGGCCGCAATAAGCAAGTTAGGCGCCATACTGGAAATATAAGCCGCCTGTTTTACCCAGCTTGGTAAATCACTTTGAGCTAACTGAACTTCCGTTCCTTTCATCGCATCGGCGGTGTACTTTTCCAATGCATTGTATTTTTGATTGGCGTAAATATAGAGCTTATCAAAACCATCGGTGGTGGCATCTGCTAAGGTATGGCCCATCTCGCCCCAGACTTCGGGAGAGAAAAGTTCCACCACATCAGCACCCCAAGCTTTAGCCCCTTCAAGCACACCATCACCCAAACAAAGTACACCTTCTTCGTTCCATTGTTTCTGGAAACCTGTCATATCTTTCGCGACTGTGTTTAAAAGGCCGTCCAAATAAGTCTCGATAGCTTCCTGTTGTTTTACAATCTTATCTTCAATGCCTGGTTCACCTTCATACTCGATAGTGACAGAGTCTGTGTTGGGCTTGAGATCATCGACCACCACTACACCTCCCTCTGTCTTCTGGGTCTCTAACGCCAGATCCATAGTTTCTGAGGCCGTACTTCTTTGCGGCAATGGATTGAGATCCAATTTGTCTTTATGGGGAACGGAGCCATTGGCTATCACTTTGAGGTTTTTAGCGTAAACAGGCGTTCCCCACAGGTCATCGTGAACGGCACGGATCTTAATCCACTTCTGCTCCTCTAACTCTATTTTCGGTATCGCATTCACGACTACTTCGATAGTCCCTGCTTCGGCAGAGTAAACATGATCAGGCGCTTGAATGACCGAGACATCTGACACATCATCCATAAGTTGACTAGCTTTATTTTCCATACGCTTGAAAGCTTGGCTGAGGTTATCGGACAATTTTTTAGCATAGGTATCAATGGTACTCACATGCTTTTTATAGATATCAGACGACAAGTAATCATAATTCAACCGACTAGCTTCGGACTTAAGAGATTCCACACGCCCTTTTATCTTACTAAGTAGACTCTCTAGTTCAGAGTTGAGTATATTCTTAGCCTTATCCCAAGGGTAGTTATTGATGAAAACCTGAGGATTACCTTTACCACGAGCTCGCATGTAAGCCAGCATACGGTCTGCGGTTTCATGCTTGGGTAAACGAAATAAGACGGAGAAAATTTCCCCTTCTTCCATCACCATTGGTAACCCGTTCGCCAGTACACTATCAAAACTCGTATCAGAGAGACTATCAATTCCCGCGATTAGCGATTCTGACAATACGCTGAAATGAAAATCAGGGTGTCTAAACTCGAAGTGGGCTTTCGTTTCTGCTTCCACAATATCGGCAAAATATCGGTCAGCGGTGAGGCTAGGTCCCATGGTTCCCCAGCCTTCTACTGGCGGGGCAATACGATTCGGGTGCCAGAAGGTTTGCTGTCCCTGAGCAGACCTATCAAAGAAGTCATCATCATTGTAGTCGGGTAGGTAGTGTGGGTTGGTTAAACGAACCGGGGTAGCAATAAACTCATCCGTACTTTCTTTAACCAGAATTTTGATTTGACCCGGCTTTAAGCCTGATACTTTGCTTTTGCCAGAGTTATCAAAGTGACCAGGAGACAGAGCACCACCAGAGACATCGGTAATGTCAAAATCTGCGTTCTTAAGAAGTACACCATCCGGGTATCGAGCCTTGATGTAGACAGTGTAAGTGCCGTCTTCATCTTCAGTGACCGTGACAGCAGGGTTTTGAACCCCACCTAGGCACATGGTGTTGCCCTTGTTCATTGTCATTTGGTCTGACAACCTAGCCACGCCTTTCCTTTCGATGATGACACTCGGTGATGCGGAAATGAACTCGGCCTCGGCCTCTATCGTACCCGATGCTACGCCTTTCTTGTCCCCGCCCGCATCGCCTGTGCTCTTGGCAAACTTACTGCCCTTTAAAGCAATACTGTTTCCGCCATCTGCTGTGACTGTCGTAGTGCCTTCCACTAAATCTGCCGACTTCGCGTTATTTCCATAAGGGATTGGTACAACAGGTTTACCGACTGTAGTAAGGCACACATCAGGCAGGGTAGCATTCGCCTCTCCTCCCGAGCCTTTATGGACAACACTGAGTCCATTTGCACTTATTGTAACTGCCATTAATATGTCCTACTTAGATTAAGTGGATTAGTTGAGTTTTACCTTAGCGCCCTGGATCTTATGAATTTTTTCAGCGCTACTACTAAGATGCTTGGCTGTTGTAGTGATACGGCCATCCGTTCCACTATATTTGGTTTGTGTCGTCCCAGAGCCAATAAGCACTTCTTCCTCTGCATCAAGGGTTATCCTCTTTGCTTTAACAACAAGCTCTTGCTCTTCAAGCAAAGAAATATAGATATCAACCAATGTTGGAATGGTAAGATCTTCGGATAGAAAAGAGATTCGGCAATCGAGTTTATTATCGATGGCCATAAAAATTTCTGACTGAGTAAAAGCACGGCCTATTGACGCCCAGAGAGGTTGAGAAAATGGGTTATGCTCAAAATCTACTTTGACTCGATTCTTTTCTGGATGAACTTCCACTACCCAACCAATTCGAGAGCAGGGTTTTGAAGTAGGCTTAAGAATATCTCTTGGTGGCTCTTGATTCATGGTGGGCCCAGTGATTATTTAGAGCCTATTATTTTATCTCTGGGCGATTTGAATAGGTAATGTGGAAATGAATGGTCACTACGATTGAATAATCGACTTTAAAGACATGAAGGCCAATCAATGTAACTAGACTAGCAAATCAATTGGCTTTATCGCATGTGTTTTTCACTTTTCTATAGGTTTATCTCGCACTCAAATTTGTGATTAAAGTCACGCACATCACTATCATTTTAAAGTTGAGAGTATTACATCACTTGAGTAATGATAGAAACGATATACCAAGCCAAAAAGCAACACGATGATGTCTTTTGTGTCGTATAACTTTGACAACTGCTAATGTCAGATAACTTTTATTAGGGGAAACACACATTAACAAGGTGTGAATGAGTAAAAGGTCTACCTTATAATGGGGCAGAAATTAGATAACTCGTGCCTAGCTAATTACGGATTTAAAGCCAAAAAGTGATCAAACTTTATTGGAATCGAACAAACTATTTTGACATCTGACAATACTTTTTTCGCGTGCGTTTTTCCTAACAAAGTGCCCCTGTAAGAAGAAAATTGGACGTTAATTCAAAAGTAGTGTGGTCAAATATACACCCCATCCCCTTTCAATAGGGGCTTTTTTTATGGATAATTCAACCTCTTAGCGAAAATACGAACCAAAGAAAAAGAATTTATTTAGTGCCCCTGCGCTTTCAGTTTACCGCCACACACCACGCTAAATCGAAAACGATTTAAATGGTTGTCTGCTTTAAACATAAAGACAATACAATCAATAACTTATGATATAAATAGAAGAGTGAATATTTTGGGGGGGAAATTTTCAAAATTTCAACTAATTAGCCGCTGAAATCCAATGTAGATTTACATCATAAATGCATCAATTGTACTTAATCCCTTTTCGAGAAAGGTCTGAGAGCTTGTTTAAAGTGGAAGTGATGTACTAGTGATTTATTAGCAATTAACTCGATGTTTTTAATGATAAATAGTGAGCTTTTTTGCAAGCATGTGATTTAATTGTAATGTAGGTAAAGTGTTGTTTAGAGGGAAATCTAAGAAAGGATGGTGGGATTATGGCGAAAGCTTTTTCTGTACAGAGTTACATTCGGGGTGAATTGGAGCAAGATTTTAAGGTGTTCAGAGACAGAGAAAAGTTATGTGATGCGGAAGCCGTCAGGCAACTTCTCACGCTGGCATTGAGGATCAAACTGAACGATAAGGAAGATGAGCGGCCGTCTAACCGCGAGTTGATGGAAGAGATGTATCGACGGATCAGGATGATCCAAGGGACGGGTAATTTAACCCACACACAAAGTTTTGATGGTGTCGCGTTCCATGAAAATAAAAAAGATGCAGTAGAAATGCGTAATTTGGTTTCCGCTGATGTGGATAAAAAAGTGGATGCTTATCTTGCAGGCGAAAAAAAAGGGTAGCAGCAGCTACCCTCTTATTATCGCTCTAACTCTCTGTCGATTTCTCTGTCTTCCCAATGTCTCTCTTTCTCTGATTGATTAAATTCCATCTCTTGTTGAGGTGAATATTCTTTTGGCTCAAAGTGGTCGAATGATTGGCTGTCGAGTTCTGTTTTCTCATTATAGTTGAAGGTGTCTAATTCCCTCTCCTGATGAGACGTGTGCGGCTCACTTAATTCAAGGTTATGTGCACTGTTATCTCGCTCTAGTTTATCAATGCACGATTTGATGTCCTCTTTAAGGTTATCATTTGACATGAATTGGATGTCTCGGCCATTAAAGTTCTCGACGATTTTTTCAATGTTGTTCGGGTTTAAATCGTGATTGCCATGATTTAATACAATAATGATGTTCTGTCTTAGTTCATCGGTAGAGATGTTTTGAATGTCGTTCTTATGATTGAGGTTAATAATATCAATCTGTCCTTGGGTTTGGTCTCGAATTAGAAACGATTGTTCAATCGATGTGCTGATGATGGTGGTGTTTAAATTCTCCCCTTGATGGAATCTTGTTAATTGTTTGGATTTCGTCCCTAGGGTTCTTGGGTTAATGTCTAGGGAGGTATCTTTATTTCCTTGAGTGTCTAAATAGGTCACTTCAATGGCTTTGGTTTCGCCTTCTTTATTGTGGATGTTGGTTAGCATTGCAGGGTGAAGGGATCTATCTTCGGATGAATAGACCGCCGGGTGGAATTTTACATGGTTGTTTTCAATGTTATTGACACCGAGCTTGTTTAAGTACGTTTGGGCCAGTGTGTTATCCATCGGTAAGCTTTGATTGATATAATCCTTAGCCCGTTCTTCAAACTGCGCAATATGCCTTGGGGTGGTGCTCAGTAATTTGTCGTGTTTACTGTTTTCCTCCAGTTGATATTTTTCCGGTTCGTTGATCATCTTGTGCGCTTCATTCATCGCGGCTTTATAATTCATTTCCTTATGACTCATGATTAGGTTAATCAATGCGCCTTTTTCGCCTGTGGTGTAGTCTTTGAAATACCCGCGATGCTCTCCAGTTAAGGTGACTTTAATGGCCGATTTTCCAATACCAAAGGTTAAATAATCCCGGTCTGATTTGGATTGATTCGGCTGGCCTAATAACTGAATGGCGAGGCTTTCGGTGTATTTTGGTAGCTGCGTATTGATGTGCTCCCTAAATGTGTTGTAGTCAAAGTCACCGCTTTTATTTTGGAACCGGACGTCCTCATGAGGGAGTGCATTACGGTTAAAGTAGGTGGTGTCTTTGGGTGGAATTTGGTTGAGGGTTTCTATCGCACTGGCTTTATGGCTCTCTTTAGAAAGCCAGCTTTTGACCAATTGTTTTGTGTTGTCGGTATAGAGCCGAATGTGCTGACTGGCACGAGTCACATCGATACCGGCGCGTCTTAAGTTGGTCAGTGCGCCTTTGCTTTGTATCGCGCTAATGACGTGTTGATAGGTGGACCCTTGCGCCATGTCTGCGGTTCGACTGTAAGCGTAGTCCCAGTGCCCGTCTTTAAGCGCATTAGGGTTAAGGTTGAGTGTTTGTCCTGTCTTAGATTGAGCGATAACACGGTCTGTAGTCGCTTGCGTGATGCGGTACTCCACGTTGGCTTTGATACTGCGCTCTTTATCGGTAAAACGGGTGATGATTTTATCGCCCGTTGAGAGTGGTTTTTCTGACGTAGAGAACAGGGTGGTGAAGCGGTGGTCACGGTTGCGCGGTAAGAATGGCCTAGTCTTACCTGTCGCTGCGTCTTGAAGTGTCACCACGCCATGCTCTGAGTCAACGTGAGTGATTGTCGCGTACTCACCGGGTCTGGTGCTCAATATCAAGCCTTTTTGATACGGCATCATGGTAGTGAGCTCTTCACCCGTGGCGCCGATTGAGCGTAGCCGGGTTGCGACGACGTTCTCTTTGCCTAACTCACTCTGTTTCATCAAACCGACACGGATGTGTTCGGTGATGGTGTCTCGCTCCTGGTTGGTGTACGCGATAATCAGTGTGTTGTCTCGCGTTTCGGGGGTGCGCTCTAAATAGTCTTTGGCGACCATGTAGGGCAGCTTCTCTGTGGCGGTGAGCTGCGCTCTGCGTCGGTCTTTGTCGTTTTCATCCAACGTGGAAATGACATGTTGACTGTTGCTTTGAGTATCAGGGGCTTGCTGCTGGAGTTTATCTAGGGCGCTGAGTGGCTGTTTATCAATGGTGTTTTGCTGTGCATTGTGCAGGGTGTCATTTTGTGGACGTACCATATCGGTCATGTAAGCGGTATCGATGCGGCCTTGGCTTATGGCCAGCTCAAAGGGTTTACCGGCACTGAGTGATAAAAGCTGCTCTTTATCGCCCAATTTGGCTGTTTTGGACTGACTGTCATTGACCAGCTTTGTGAACTCATCGGCTTGCTTGTTGCTGACCATGGAGCTTTCATCGAGAAAGAACAAGGTGTGTTGATAGTCACTGGCTTCTCGATTGCCTTGTCGGATGTCAGAGAGCAAGCTTTCCAGGGTTTGCGCTTTCACGCCTTTGCTTTCGAGCTCTGCTACCGCTGCGTGAGTGGGCGCAAGACCGATGACGCTTTGCTCTGGCTGCTGGCTGGCTTCTTTGACTAACTGGATAAGTTCAATATTGGATTCAAGCATGGTGGACTTACCTGTACCGGCTAACCCTTGGATGGCCACAAAGCTGTCCTTGGTGGTTGAGATAAGGGTGATGGCGTCCTTTTGCCCTTGGGTTAAGCGAGGCTTGGTATCGAAAAAGTCTTGCACCTGCTTAGGCGTTGCAAAAGGTTGATGTTGGCCTTTACCATCATCGATGTTTTGTAAGATGCGCTTTTCAGTCTCCAGCGCGGCTTGCGTCGTCCAGCGTGTGCCGTCACTGTACTCTGCAGAGAGGGTGTTGCTGCGTTTATTCAGCTCTGTTTCAACCTGCTCTTTGGTAATAGAGCCTCCGGCTTCTTCAAAGGCGTAACGCACCGCTTCCACTACTAAGGCTTTTTGGCTAAAAGCCGCTTCTCGCTCTGAGAGGTGGTTCAGGGCAAAGCTGACCGCTTTTTCGATGAGTGGGGCGTTTTGCGCTTTGGCTAGTGCTGACAGTGCCTGACTGACATCCTGCTTTAGCAAATCTTGGGTGGCGTCGTTTAGGTAGCGGTCGTTGACGTTTTGCGTCTGCAGTACACGCTCAATGGCTGACGGGGAGACCTGCTCTTTTTCAAGTGCGCTTTGGGCTTTGTCTGGTTTGTCGGTGAAGATATCAAGGCGCTCTATTTTTTCAGTCAGGTCGCTTATCAGGGGCTTAGATAGGGTAAATGCTTTGCCTGACAGTAAAGTATGGGCTTTTGGCTCAATATGGTGGGCGCTATGAACGTAGTCGTATTGCAGCGGCGCGTCTTTTAGGCTCTCTAAGTTGACGCGCTGCGTTTCCCCTTTGCTCTCAAGCGTGAGGCTTTCTTTGTCAATGTGAGTGACAAGGTAGCTTTGGTTCGCGTCCAAGCCAGCAGGGAAGTGTTTGCCTAGCGTTTGAAGGCGTTCGCCTTGGGCGATATTGAGACTTTGCGGTTTATTGATTTGCATCTTCATGTGCTTAAAGGCGCGACTGGACGGGTCAAAGGTGTGTGATTGTCCATCGCGTTTGCTGAGTGCGGTCATGGTGTTGCTCTCTTTGTCGATACTGGCGATGACAAAACTCTGAGGTTTGTTTTTCTCCCAATGGGTGAGTGTCATGCCTGGTTTGTAGTGTTGAACGAGGGGTTGTTGCGCTTTAGAGAGGTGGTGAGGGGTTTGAGTGAATAGGGTGGTTTCGTGTCTGGCGAGGGCGCCGGTATTTTTGAGCTGGCCCCGTATCGCTTCGGTTAACCGCCGCTGCTCGACGCTGGAAGTGGCAATCACTTGCGTGTTGGCTTTATCGGGGAGGTCGGCGTACACCCGCGCTATCCTATCGGTATCATTGTCATGCAGTTTTACGTTGGTGTTGCTGGCTCGCTTGCCAACCCAAGAATGACTCTCCACATTGCCTTTTTGATACAGCGAGATAGCGTTATTGGCTTTAAATCCCTGACGGCTTGATACGCGGTTAAGCATCACCACTTTACTGCTCGATTGTTTGGCTTTATCGGTGAGGGCCAACAATTCATTGGCGCTCATCTTATTGGCGTCATCGATGAGCAAGACATCTTTATTGGTCAGCGGCGTATCGCTTTGCAATAAGCTGTGGGTGGTGTGGCGCTGCTCTTCTGAAAAGAGCTGACCAACCCAAGCGCTGAGTGTTTGACTTTTGCGCTGTACGCTCTCCATGCTATCAGCCTTGGCTTTCACGCTTTGGGAGACCAATTGGACACGTTTACCGCTGTGATTACCTACATTGAGTAGTTGCTGCGCAATATCTTGTGATGAGCCATGCACATTGACCACGTGGAACTGTTTGGTGGAGTGGTACAGGTCGGTCAGTATACGCTGCTGGTTTTCAGAGATAGCGAGCTTGTTGAGCGTGCTGGATTCAACGTGGGTGCGCATGTGATGCGCACGACCTTGGGTGCTGTCGATAAGCGCTTGTTCGTTATCAATTAAGCCTTTGGTGGTGTATTGCCCTTTGTGACTGAGTCCTATCAAGTCGCCCTGCTTAATCATTTCATCCGCGACTTTTTTGATATCAAGGGCGTTGAGTTGCACGCCGCCTTTGGTGAACTCTGAGGCGGTGAGTTCAATGATTTTTTCAAGGTGTAACGCGGTGCTGTATTGCCCTAGATGGTCAATGGCTCTGCTGATGGCGGCTTTGGTTTCACCAAGTGGTGGGGTGTTTTGCGCTTCTTTTACTTGTTGCGCCATGGTGACAAGCTCTGCGGGTTCATACCCTTGGTCTTTTACGGTGCTTTGCCACTGTTTGTTGAGGTTGTCGTTACTCTGGTGGGTTTTGCTTTTACGAGTGTCGAGGGTCGCGACATCTCGCGCGGCGCGAGAGTCAAAGCCTAAATCGAGTGTGCGTTGATCAATTTGCTGTTTGCGAGTGGACGATGCATCAAGAATAGGCTGAGGGACACCGCTGATTTCGAACTGACCGTTGCCGACGCCTCGCGTGGAATAACCGAGGGTTTCTGCCTCCTTAGCTAATTGGCTCTGGTACAAGATACCGTAGTATTTTTGGAAGTTGTAGATGCGCTCGCCTGTGCCGTTAATGACGCCCCCTTTTTGTTTTAAGCTGGTTGATAAAGCGCGTAAATCCCCTTCTTGGTCTCGAGTCATGTTAGCTGCGAGAGCGTGCGAGTGCACTTGCATGTCGTTTTCACGGCTGGTCTTGTGGCGCACGACCGCAAATATCATCGAATCCGTATTTTCGTATTCTTGAACGCCTTTCTTATGAGTGACTTTGACTTGTGCAACGTCTTTTTCAAGCTCTGTTAAGGCGAACTTCACTGCGTTGTTATGCGCTTCTATTAGGCGGGTGTCCCCGCCAATAAGCGCGAGAACACTGATGGATTTAGGCGCAGAAAACGTCAGGTCGAAGCCTGATTTGTGTTTCCCCCTTTTCCCTTTAATAGTTTCATCACCAAGACTGCCTGAGAGGACCGATTCTAAGGTGGCTTGCTCTACGGGTTTGCCAGCCAGTCCCGCTTCGATGGCCAGCTTGCCATGCCAGAAGGTGTTTTCTTCTTGGTCTTTTTCTTTGAGGTAATAGTTATCACCGGCATCTTTTTCTAAAGAGACGTCAGGTAGGTCTTTGGGGGTTTCTTCGCTTAGGTAGTACTTTGCAGCGCCAGAAGCGGATTTAAGAGGGCTGATAGAAAGCATGACGGTGTTCCCTTGTGTAATGCCAATCACCAATGATGGCGATGAATTGAGTGGTGGGTGCTGTTACTGCGGTTACAAAATGATCCCAACACAAGCAAATGAATTGCTAGCGGTTAACGTTCTTTCTTCGTGAATGGTGACGCCATTTTCATCAATGTGAATGGACGTAATGCCCGCTTTAAATCGGTCTAACGCTATTATTTCTTCCTTGGTTAAATGCTTGCCATGAGTCAGGCATTCTAGACGGTTAAAGCTATATTCATCGGCGGCCATTGCTGGTTTCGAAGAATCAGAATGCTTCATGCACTCATTGCCATACAGCCAATCTTGAGCACACTCTATATTTGGCTCTAACTGGTAAGTCATATGATGGGTGACGCTTGAAAAAGAATGGGACCGGCTTGTCCATTTGTAGCTCACTTGAAAGCAATCAACCTCATCGGGAATGACGGCATACCAACCTCGACTTTTGGGGGAGGTATCTAAATAAACAGACACGTAGCGTTTGTTTGGCCAAAAGCGCTTTGTTTTTGGATTGCCGTTTGGTTTAGCCCAGTCGGGTCCTATAAATTCAAAATGAATGTCTGTTACCTTGTTGCTGGTAAGCTCAGGTGTCAGAAATATTCTGGGCGTAAATTGCAGGTATCGTTCTTTGGGATACAGAGGTAAGTTGATGTTGAGTTGGTGTTTAAGAGCGGAGCGGATCTCAGAGTGCGCTTGAGTGTAGCATTCTGACCATTCAAGATTTTTTGCCGCCTCAATGGGGGACATTCCACGTGAATATAAATAGATATAGGGTGTCCAATCTATTTTGATGTATCGGTATGGGATTTTTTTGATATGAGCTACAAACGCCTTAAACCATCCTTTCCATTCAGAGTCATATTCGTTGGTCATTTTTCCATTTAAATAATTGAAACCTTTTTGTGTAAAAGATACGCATGTTTGCGTGTCGTTGAATTCTAGATACCCCTCTGAAACCAGTTGTCCTAAGATGTCCCTTACTAACATGCCAGAGCGCGGGTAAACATCTAATGAGCGCTTTTTTACTTGTGGCTTACTCAAGTTAATTCGCTTTTCTTTCACGTGCTCTAAATAGTGATTATTTATAGGGGCCACTTGGTGATTTTTGGTGGTAGGCCAGAGCCAATCTAAAAGGTCGGAAGCATAAACAGTATTGGGACCTAGTTCTAATGTATAGGACGTCGGGGCTTTGGGTAAGGGTGGAAGATCACCTTCCTTGCCGTTCATGGCGTTTCGCTCTTCGGGAGTTAAGTTCCTTAGAATGACACAGGCAAATCCTTCAATGTTGTCGATGTGCTCTCCTAGACTTACCCTCACGCTCTGAATAAAAGGGATAATGGACACTTGGTTAAATACAATGTTATGGGCTGAGACGTGGTGCGTTACTGTCTGCGCTTTTAAGTCGTCCCAGTCGCTATAACCTATCGCTTGAGCACAAATCGATAACCATGTGTTTTTTTTAATTGGGCTGTTTGAAATAATTTCAGCATCGGTAAGTTGATTGAGAATAGTGTGTAATTGTTTTTTTAATATCGGTAAATGGTCAGAATTCAAGATGGTCTTACTTGACATGGTAATTCCTTGATAAATGAACGTAAAAAAGCCTTGCAATGGCAAGGCTTGGGACGGGGGTTGAGTGATTAATCGTGATGATAAGGCTCTAGGGTGTAACCTCTATGTTGCGTAAGCTGGATTAGTGAGTACAAGGGGTCACCAGTCGTTGCCGTCGAGCATATCGAGAACAAAGAGTGATTCGGGTTGTTTTTCAGGGGACATATCATGGTGGGTGTTTTAGTTTTTTAATCGCGCACTGTGTTGACGTTTGTGTCGGAATCTTGGTTTCATTGGTGCTCTCCATTGAGGGAAACAACGTGAGGCAAGAGTGGGTGAGGCTCTCCAAGTAGTACTAGCGTTGGAAATTTAAGTTATTAAAATGCAGTGTTTTGATCGTTCCATTCTGCAAATTTTCCCTATTAGTCTTGTTATCATATCCGCCAAAGTTGTCAATTAGCGTGATGGTGAATAACCTCAAATCCATATCATCAAGAATGCTTAGATTGCAGGATACCCACCTAACAAGGCAAAGCAAAAGCGCTGCTTATGGTCGCGATATTACTTTGCTTGTACAGCAGGAGGGGCAACAATAGAAACTCTTAAAGCATATGTAGAAAGCCAATAACACCTAACACCAGATTAAGCCGCTATCGCGACTGACGCCTTATATCCCCGCCCGATCGAGCGAGGATATAAGGCGAAATTGCTAACCTTATTGGGATCCCTTAAATTTCAATTTAAAGTCCTTCTTGACCCTAAAAAAATTATTCACGAATACGTATAGATAAGGTTCTGTTATCATCATAATCAGATGATAAACCAAGAGAATCATTGCTCCTATAACCAGTACATTCCAAATTTTGTTGATTATCGGTAAGGCAATAAGAAAACTCATAGCCGGGTAGGAGCAGCTTTATTGAAGAGATCCCTCCCCTAAAAATATCAGGGAAGTTCTCATTCGTCCCTGTCAGCAAAGGATATTGAGGTCCATGTAACTGAAGGTCCATGTAAGCGAGGCCTATAACATTATTCAAATCACGCTTTTCAATAACAAAAGAGCGATAAGAGTCATTTCTTAAATCACCAAAATAATTACTATCAGCATAGTAGATATCACATGTGCCCCCCAGGGCAAGATCATGAAAAACCCATATGGAATAAGGGGTAGCGTGAAGTGATGTTTCCACTAATTTGTACACTGAAGTCACAACAAATTCAATACATTCAAGATCGATTTGATGATCAGATTTAGGTGTGGTCATATACTGTTTTTTAACAGCAGATATTTAGCCATAATGAATGGATTAAGCCTTTTGGACCATATTTCAGTTATTCGAGACCCTCGCCAAGCTTGGAAAATAGAGCACACGCTAACCGACATTATCTTCTTAACAATTGCAGCAGTGATTGCTGGTGCTGAAGGTTGGGAGGATATTGAAGATTTTGGTGAAGATAACTTGGAATGGCTTAGGCAGTATGGTGATTTCAAACAAGGCATACCAGTACACGATACCATTGCCCGAGTTATCAATCTTATTTCCGCCAAGCAACTGCAACGATGCTTTACTGCGTGGATGAAAGACTGTCATGAGACGACAGAGGGTGAAGTGATTGCTATCGACGGCAAAACTCTCAGAGGCACATACAACAAAGACAAGCGTTGTGGTGCAATCCATATGGTTAGTGCCTTTAGTGCAGCAAACCAAGTTGTACTAGGACAAGTGAAGACTGCGGATAAAAGCAATGAAATAAAAGCGATCCCTGAACTGCTTGAAATGCTTTCCTTGCGAGGTTGTTTAGTGACTATTGATGCTATGGGATGCCAGAAGGATATAGCTGAAAAGATAGTCGCTCAAGATGCAGATTATCTCTTAGCGGTAAAAGGTAATCAAAAACGATTGGAGCAAGCGACTAGCCAAGTGTTTAATTCTAGTATGATTAATAGTTTTGAAGGTGATAAATACGTCACTCAAGAGAAAGGGCATGGTCGTACAGAAACGCGTTTGAGTATGGTTGTTCACAATACAGATTTCTTAGGCTATATAGCGTTTGATTGGGCTGAACTCTCCACAATTGGTATGGTCGTTTCAATTCGTCAAGAAGGTGATAAGCCAGCAGAAACAATGCAAATCAAGCACTACATAAGCTCAGCAAAACTAACGGCTAAAGCTTTACTAGAGAGCACGCGAGCACATTGGAGCATTGAAAATCAGATGCACTGGCGATTAGACGTTGGTTTTAAAGAAGATGAATGTCGGATACGTCGAGAGCAAGCCGGTGAGAATTTAGCAGTTATAAGACATATAGCTTTAAATCTGCTGACGGAAGAAATCAGCTTCAAAGCAGGGATCAAAAGAAAGCAGAAAAAAGCGAACCGCAATAACGCTTACCTTTCGCAAGTCCTTGCAGGGCAAGGGGCTTCGTAATCTTGCCCTG
>NZ_JBFROI010000070.1:0-63043 GCF_041471405.1 Vibrio sp. 10N.261.52.C11 | reverse complement strand
CAGAATTATTTACAGGGTCATTGATAACCTTCTTGAAGACTTAAATTCAATTTTGAAAAAAGAGTGTAATGTTTATCCTGATGCAGAGCTTATTCGTAATACAGTGATTGCTCTTGATAAACTGCCTTCTGAACACGCATTATCAGTGAAATCGAGTAAAGAAAAGATCTCACAAATATCAGCAGTTGCCTAACAAACGACTATGGCACCAATATCAAATTGGAGCTATCCATTACACCTTTAAACCTAGCGCCGTATAAGCTTCTCACTGCCACAAAGCCAGCAGAAACACAAATAACCCAATCCCCAGCGTTACCTTCAGGAGTAAGCCAAGAGGGGCTCCACCTTTTGGCACTTTGTTACAACATCCCATAATTGTCTCCTCATTCATCGTTGGATTCATTTCACCTTAAACCTTTCCCTTACGGTAAGGTCAATGCTTTATTAGTCATATAATTTGGAATCCGAAAAACAAAAAAGCGAACCAAGTGGTTCGCTTTTGTTTATCTAAAATCTACAAAAATTAGTCTTCGTAGTTATCGATGCTTGGGCAAGAACAGATTAGGTTACGGTCGCCGTATACGTTGTCTACACGGTTAACTGTTGGCCAGTACTTCGAGTTCTTCGTTGCTTTCGATGGGAAGCAAGCCAGTTCGCGAGAGTAAGGGCGATCCCATTCTGCGCCTGAAAGGTCAACTTGTGTGTGCGGTGCGTTCACTAGAGGGTTGTTATCTAGTGGCCATTCACCCGCTTTCACTGCTGCCATTTCGTGACGGATTGCGATCATCGCTTCACAGAAACGGTCTAGCTCTTCTAAATCTTCTGACTCAGTTGGCTCAACCATTAGTGTGCCAGCTACTGGGAAAGACATAGTAGGCGCGTGGAAACCGAAGTCCATTAGACGCTTAGCAATATCTTCTTCGCTGATGCCTGTGTCTTCTTTAAGCGGACGAATATCGATAATACATTCGTGAGCTACGCGGCCGTTAGTGCCACGGTAAAGAACAGGGTAGTGAGGACGTAGTTTCTCCATCACGTAGTTCGCGTTTAGAATCGCAACTTTAGTCGCGTCCGTAAGGCCAGGTTCGCCCATCATTGCGATGTAAGCCCAAGAGATAGGTAGGATTGAAGCACTACCTAAATCTGCTGCTGATACCGCGTAGTCAGAACCTTGGACACCGTTTTCGATGTGACCCGGTAGGAAAGGTGCTAGGTGCGATTTAACACCGATAGGACCCATACCCGGACCGCCACCACCGTGTGGAATACAGAATGTTTTGTGTAGGTTCAAGTGAGATACGTCTGAACCGATGAAGCCAGGTGAAGTTAGACCTACTTGAGCGTTCATGTTCGCGCCGTCTAGGTAAACCTGACCACCCGCTGCGTGAACTTGTTCACACACTTCTTTCACTTGCTCTTCGTATACGCCGTGCGTAGAAGGGTAAGTGATCATGATGCTTGATAGGTTTTCTTTGTGCTTCTCGATTTTCGCTGCTAGGTCTGTCATGTCGATGTTGCCATCTTCATCACACTTAACAACCACTACCTTCATTGAAACCATTGATGCTGTAGCAGGGTTAGTACCATGCGCAGAGCTTGGAATCAGACAAACGTTACGGTGAGCTTCACCGCGGCTTGCATGGTAACGTTGAATTGCGATTAGACCTGCGTATTCGCCAGATGCACCAGAGTTAGGCTGTAGTGAGAAATCGTCGTAACCAGTGATTTCACATAGCTTCTCTTTAAGATCTTTTGCTAGTGCCGTGTAACCAGCAGCTTGCTCTAGAGGTGCGAATGGGTGAATTGAACCAAACTCAGGCCATGTTACTGGAATCATCTCAGCAGCAGCGTTCAGCTTCATCGTACAGCTGCCCAGTGGGATCATGCCGTGCGTTAGTGAGAAGTCTTTGTTCTCAAGCTGTTTTAGGTAACGCATCATTTGCGTTTCGCTGTGGTGCGTGTTGAACACTGGGTGAGTTAGGAACTCTGATTCACGACGACAGTTTTCTGGAATTGCCGCAAACTCATTTGATGCAATGTCAGAAGATAGCGCTTGAACGTCTTCTTTTACGTCGAAGATAGCGAATAGGGCATTCACGTCGTCGACTGTGGTTGTTTCATCTAAGCTGATACCGATCTTACCTTTAAGAAGGCGCAAGTTGATGTTTGCTGCTTGTGCTTTCGCGTACAGTGCATCTGTCTTCTCTTCAGAGTTGATTGTGATGGTATCGAAGAAGCTGTTGTTTGTTAGCTCGTAACCCGCTTTAGTCAGGCCAGCCGCTAGGATAGCTGTCATGTGGTGTGTACGACGAGCGATAGTACGTAGGCCTTCTGCACCGTGGTAAACCGCGTAGAAAGACGCCATGTTTGCTAGAAGTGCTTGAGCTGTACAGATGTTCGATGTCGCTTTCTCGCGGCGGATGTGTTGCTCACGAGTTTGCATTGCCATACGTAGCGCTTGGTTACCGTGAGTATCGATAGAAACACCGATTACACGACCTGGCATTGTACGCTTATGCTTTTCACGAGTACCCATGAATGCAGCGTGTGGACCGCCGTACCCCATAGGAACGCCGAAACGTTGTGCTGAACCGATTACTACGTCTGCGCCCATTTCGCCAGCTGGCTTGAGTAGAGCTGAAGCAAGTAGGTCTGTAGCTACTGTTACCAGTGTTTTGTTTGCTTGAGCTTTCGCAATGATGTCTGTTAGGTCACGAACTTCGCCCGTTGTACCAGGGTATTGAACTAATGCACCAAATACGTCTTGCTCTGGAAGTGTTTCAAGAGCGCCAACCATTACTTCAAAACCGATGTACTCAGCACGAGTTTTAACAACTTCTAGTGTTTGAGGGTGAACATCGTCAGCAACGAAGAATACTTTGCTCTTGCTTTTACCAGCACGCTTACACAGTGTCATTGCTTCGCCAGCCGCTGTCGCTTCGTCAAGAAGAGACGCGTTCGCGATTTCCATACCTGTAAGGTCCATTACCATTTGTTGGTAATTCAGTAGAGCTTCAAGACGACCTTGAGAAATCTCTGGTTGGTATGGTGTGTAAGCTGTGTACCAGCCTGGGTTCTCTAAAACGTTACGTAGAATAACGTTTGGAGTGAATGTGTTGTAGTAGCCTTGGCCAATGAAAGTACGTTTCACTTGGTTTAGGTTAGCGATCTCTTTTAGAGAGGTCAGCATGTCCATTTCGCTCAGTGGCGCAGCAAGTGTCATTGGTTTTTCAAGACGGATTTGTGCAGGAACCGTTTCGTCGATCAGTGCGTCTAGGCTAGTCGCGTTGATCGCTTCAAGCATTTTTTGCTGGTCTGCTTTATTTGGGCCGTTATGACGAGCAACAAACTCGTTTTGTGTACCCAAGTCTTTCAGTAATTGGCTTTGAAGTAATTCAGTCATGATATCGTTCTACTTTCTCTCTGGAGCCGTGAGCTAGCCCCTAAAATTAAGCTGCTCACAAGAGCAGCTTTATCGTAATGAGGTTACCTATTAGTCTTCTTCGATAGAGCTTAGGTATTCTTCCGCATCTTTAAGGTTGTTTAGTTCAGACGCATCAGACATCTTCACTTTAACAATCCAACCACCTTCATAAGGTTCTTCGTTGATTAGCTCTGGGCTATCTTCTAGTTCTTCGTTGATTTCTACGATTTCACCAGAGATTGGCGCGTAGATATCAGAAGCAGCTTTAACTGACTCAACTAGAGAGAAGCTTTCGCCAGCTTCAATTTCGTCTTCAGTGTCAGGCAGGTCAACAAACACAACGTCACCTAGCATCTCTTGAGCGTGCTCAGAGATACCGATAGTTACAGTACCGTCACCGTTGTCTTTTACCCACTCGTGGCTGTCTGCAAACTTAAGTGTATTGTCCATTGCTTATTCTCCAAAAATTTATGAGGTTTTAATTTAAATCTTAAAAACGGATTAACGGTAAAGAGGGAAGCGTTTGCAAAGCTCTTTAACTTGCTTGCGAACACGTTGCTCAACTTCAGCGTTGCCTTCAGGGCTTTCAACTAAGCCATCAAGAACATCACCGATCCATTCACCGATAAGTTTGAATTCTTCAGTGCCAAAACCACGACTGGTTCCAGCTGGCGTACCTAAACGAATACCCGAAGTAATCATAGGCTTCTCTGAGTCGAATGGTATGCCATTTTTGTTACATGTGATCCCAGCACGCTCTAATGCTTCTTCAGTTACGTTACCTTTCAAGCCCTTAGGACGAAGGTCAACCAGCATTAGGTGCGTGTCCGTTCCGCCAGTCACAATGTCACAACCGCGAGTTTGCAACACTTCAGCAAGAACTTTTGCGTTATCGATCACTGAATTAATATAAGTATTAAATTCTGGGCCAAGTGCTTCGCCAAATGCGACAGCTTTAGCCGCAATTACGTGCATTAGTGGGCCGCCTTGTAGGCCTGGGAATACTGCAGAGTTGATCTTTTTATTGATGTCTTCGTGGTTGGTCAGAATCATACCGCCGCGTGGGCCACGAAGTGTTTTGTGTGTCGTTGTCGTTACAACGTGCGCGTGTGGCAGTGGGCTAGGGTGTGCACCTGTCGCGATAAGACCTGCGATGTGTGCCATATCTACCATTAGGATAGCGCCAACTTCGTCAGCGATTTCGCGGAATTTAGCGAAGTCGATAACGCGTGGGATAGCACTACCACCTGCAATAATCATTTTAGGTTGGCATTCGATAGCGAGAGCGCGTACCGCTTCGTAATCGATTTCAAGAGTGTCGCGGTCTACGCCGTATTGAACTGCGTTGAACCATTTGCCTGAAAGCGCAGGGCGTGCACCGTGCGTAAGGTGACCACCAGCGTCAAGAGACATACCTAGGATAGTGTCGCCAGGTTGAAGTAGGGCAAGTTTAACTGCGCCGTTCGCTTGAGCGCCAGAGTGAGGCTGTACGTTTACGTATTCACATTTGAACAGCTGCTTAGCACGTTCAATCGCAATAGCTTCTACTGTATCTACGTGCTCACAACCACCGTAGTAACGACGACCTGGGTAGCCTTCTGCGTATTTGTTGGTAAGGCAAGTGCCTTGAGCTTGCATTACTGCTTTAGAAACGATGTTCTCAGAAGCAATAAGTTCGATTTGTTCGTTTTGACGAGTGTTCTCTGCTTGGATTCCAGCAAATACTGCGTCGTCAGTCGCAGATAGGTTTGTAGAGAAAAAACTGTCTAAGCTATGGTTTTGGTAAGCGTTCATTGTCGAGACCTTTCATTAAGCTAATGGTGATTGTTTTTATAGTCCATTAGGTCTTACGTTGATTTCTGCATCGGTATCGTTTGCGCTATATAGGTATAGATAAACGTGAATTGCGTTATAAATATACTCTTACAGCGTCTAAGCGATCGTTGTAGGGTCAATGCAGCACGAATTGTTTCCCAAAAAGTTCGGGTAAAAAACAGCTCTTACAAATGTTAAATCTATCATTTGCTGCAAGCTGAAGTAGCATCTCTTCATCTAACAAGTCGATAACATAGCTCCGATAAAATCAATTTTCAACAAAAATTTCCAATAGGAAACAACTTTTCTTGTTTTGCTACGGGGAGCACGCTTTATTTCTCTGTGTGCTCTTTAATCAACAAAGCGCTTCATGCAACAATGAAATGAATAGACAGGAAGTAAGAAAATAATGAGGGACCTATGTCAGAAGACATTTATGATGAGTACCCATCTTTAACGTTGGCGAAAGAAACGTTAGACCAGAATATAGAGCCACTTAGGCTTGGCCAGCGCATTAAAGATATCCGCGGCAAGCTTGGGATCACGCTAGAAGAAGCAAGCCAAAGAACTGGCTTGGCGCGTTCTACGCTCAGCAAAATCGAGAATGAACAGATCTCACCAACCTTTCAGGCTATGCAAAAATTAGCGATGGGTTTGCAAATAGATATGCCTCAACTCTTTGAGCCACCGAGAAAAAAAGTGGCAACAGGACGTCGCGATTTAACCAAGGCAGGCCAAGGTAAACCACACCCAACACCGACTTATGAACATGAGCTGCTTGCGACTGAGCTTTCTAATAAGAAGATGATGCCGTTTAAGAGCCGCGTAAGAGCACGTACTTTTGAAGAGTATAATGATTGGGTGCGTCATGACGGTGAGGAGTTCTTAATGATCATCTCTGGCGATGTGATGTTCTATTCAGAATTCTACGAACCTGTGCCAATGAGCGAAGGCGATAGCATGTATTACGATGCTAATATGGGCCACATGCTGATTTCTACCAGTACAGAAGATGCACTTATTTTGTGGGTGACTGCAAAATAAGTTAACAAACTTAGAATTTCTTATAGTGAATGCAAACGTTTGCTTTTGTTTCGAACGTTAGGCAACAGACGCGATATTGATGTGAAAATCATCAATATCGCGTTTTTGTATGCATCTATAAATTGTTTTTAGATTGTTAAATGTCACATTTTGAGCTGTTTTAATCTTGTTAAGGGTGTAAAACTCACTCAGGCTTGTTTATTATAGTGAACACGGTTTACTCATGTTGATTGAAGTTTACTGAAGTGAATTCTTAGAAAGTGAGTTGTATGGGATTTGTACAGCTATTCAGATTTATAAAGCTAACAATATAAGCCTATATAAAAGACATCACTTTTTACTATCTACTGTTTCTAACGTTAATCCGTATCGTTAGAGGCGACTCTAAATAGAGATATAAGCGGCAGACTCGATTTTGGACAGCCTGCAACGCTTCATGGAGAATAAAATGACTCAAGAACACGCTAATCAAGACCTACTAAAAACACCACTGCATGCACTTCACGTTGAAGAGGGTGCGAAAATGGTTCCTTTCGCTGGCTACGATATGCCAGTTCAGTACCCACTAGGTGTAAAGAAAGAGCACTTACACACTCGTGACGCTGCCGGTCTTTTTGATGTTTCTCACATGGGGCAACTTCGTCTACATGGTGCAAACGCAGCTGCTGTCTTAGAATCTTTGGTTCCTGTGGATATTATCGACCTTCCTTCTGGTAAACAGCGTTACGCTTTCTTTACTAATGAGCAGGGCGGCATCATGGATGACCTTATGGTTGCGAACCTAGGCGATCACCTATTTGTTGTTGTGAACGCGGCTTGTAAGACACAAGATATCGACCACCTTACTGCGCACCTACCGGCTGACGTAGAGATGGAAGTGATCGATGACCGCGCTCTATTAGCACTTCAAGGCCCTAAAGCGTCTGAAGTTCTTGCTCGTTTCCAACCAAGCGTTGCAGATATGCTGTTCATGGATGTTCAAAAAGTCGATATCGATGGCGTTGAATGCATCGTGAGCCGCAGTGGCTACACGGGTGAAGATGGCTACGAGATCTCTGTACCGAACGATCACGCTGAAGCACTAGCGCGTAAGCTGACTTCAGAAGCTGAAGTTGAGTGGATTGGCCTGGGTGCTCGTGACTCACTTCGTCTTGAGTGTGGTCTATGTCTGTACGGTCACGATCTAGATACAACAACAACACCAGTCGAAGCTAGCCTCCTATGGGGAATTCAAAAAGTGCGTCGTACTGACGGTGAACGTGCAGGCGGTTTCCCTGGCGCTGATATCATCCTTGAGCAAATCGCGACTAAAGACGTTCAACGCAAGCGTGTTGGTCTTGTTGGTCAGACTAAAGCACCAGTACGTGAAGGCGCTGCTCTGTTCGATGCTGAAGACAACAAAATTGGCGTTGTAACAAGTGGTACTGCGGGTCCTAACGCGGGCAAGCCTGTTTCTATGGCTTACGTTCGTACTGACCTAGCGGTTATTGGCACTGAAGTATTCGCTGAAGTTCGTGGCAAGAAGCTACCTATGACAGTAGAAAAAATGCCATTCGTACCTCAACGTTACTACCGTGGCTAATCTCTTTTAAGAGAAACCACAAAGTTAAATGAAAGCCTATTGTTTGCTTCTCTTTACTGGGAAGCCTAACGGTAGGCTTTTTTGTTTTTGGTAGCGTATGTTTTTGCGAGCGTATAAGGTTTAGCGTTACCCACTAACAACGGTTACTTAAAATTCGTTTATAAAATGAGAGATGTCGCCATATCGTTACAAATACTTACTATAATCACGGTTGTGACGTGTTATGGTGGCGATTCATCATTTTTGTAAATAAGTAGTAGGGGTTACAAGGAGTTAACTATGAACGTAAACCATAAAATGAGTCCGGTTCGTAAAGCCGTTTTAGGGCTTTTAGCGCCATTGATTTACACATCAAGTGTTATGGCAACGGAAAACACGGTCGAAAGTACTCCTGATGTGGGTGTAACACCTTATATTGTGAATGGTAGCGGTGCTTCGGTAACTGAATTCCCTTCAATGGCGAGCTTGTTCATCGATAGAATTGAATATGATGGTGTCTACTCAACTGGGCCATATTGTGGTGCGACAATTTTAGATCCAACTCATATATTAACGGCTGCACACTGTATTTATGGTGATGAGAATGCTCAGTTGTTTACTGTCGTCGTCCCTCAATTAGAAGACACTTCCCAATTTCCTAACAACATTGTCCAGAAAGCACGCGTGGCTGAAGTATATTATCGTAGTGATTACTCAAATGCTCTGAGCGATCTATTGCGTAATGATGTTGCTATTCTAAAACTTGAAAGTGCACTAAACATCGATTCAATTAACGATGTTGTGCAGCGCCCCTCTGATGAGACGTATCGTAATGTCGCAAACGACTTTGTTGCCGTGGGGCACGGAGATACGCGCACTGGCTTTGACGCAACCACTTTATTACAAAAAGCCGACCTCAATTATGTTGTCAATGCGACTTGTAAGGATGTATTCGCTGCTGGTGATGAGTTAACAGAGAATCAAATTTGTTTCGTTGGAGATGTGGGTACTTCTGGCTTGTATGGTGGCACTTGTCAAGGTGACTCTGGCGGTCCTGTTTACTGGAAGGATGGTTCGATTTACAGACAAGTAGGGATCACCAGTTTTGGTCCTGAAACGTGTGGTGGTAACTCAAGAGTAACGTCGGTATTTACAGAAATCTACGACTACAAAGATTGGATCGACAGTGTTATTGCTGGTACTGAAACTGCTAAGTTTGTATCAACAGACGCGAAACGTACTGCTTATGCTGGTAGAAGCTCATCTGGCTCAGGAGGCAGTGTGTCGTTTGGTTTGCTAGGCGCGTTGATGTTACTCGGTGGGCTTAGAAGAGCGATGTCTCGTTAGATACCCATGTCTTCATGTTAGTTAAACAAACGGCCAGTCATTCAACTATGACTGGCCGTTTTTGTTTTGTTCTGTTTGTTTAAGCCATCGAGAGGTTGCGCTACTCGTTGATATTAATAGATTAGGCACAGAATTCAGTAGACGCTTTTCTGCTGTATCTTTCGACAATCTCATCCATCTCTTTAACTGCGTCGTTGATGCTTTGAATACCGCCTTGTGCGACACCTTTTTCATTTTGGTTCAGAGCAGAAAAGGCCTGCTTCAATTCTTTCTCTTCCAACATACTTCCGTGCAGCAGCACTTCTTTGTAAGTGAGTAGCCTATGCTGCACTGCAATAATTTCGGAGCGGGCATTGTCCGTTTCTAATGCGTGCTTAATGCAAGGAAATGCCAATTTATAACGATTCGCAATTTCCAATATGACGTCTTTCTTATTCGCAATTTGCAATTTTTCTAATTTCCCAACACTTGAATACTCAAGTTACCTAGCCGTACGTTCACAACTGATATCAGTGTGAAGGTTTATGAAACGTAACGGTTTTATCAAGCGAATAATATGCCTTTGATGGCTTATGTAAACCATCACAAGTCAATATGGTCTGCTTCTTGCTGAATTTAGGACATAACTGTCTTTTGAGGATGAGCTTATGTCACAAGAACCCATAATATTGGCGCTGATTGAGCGTAGGAAACAAGCCAACTTGTCTCAAGAAAAGTTAGCCTCGAGTGCAGGAATGAGCTTAAAAACCTATCAAAGGATTGAACGCGGAGAGGCGGACATCAAGATGTCTCAGTATCGTTCAATCACTAGAACCTTAAAAGTGACGGATTTGGATGTGGTGCTTGATATTGTTGGCGCATCACAAGTAACAGCGGAAGATGTAGCTGCGGTCAGTCGTCTGCTGACCAGCGAAGAGCGCCTGTTGTTGATCAAGCTGATTTTGTCGGTCAAAAAGAAGCAGTAGTCTTTCTTTCAAATAAACAGCGTAATAGATCGATTCGTTAGTCAAATTGACAGATACTTCTAGGGTAATGTGTTCTCTGAGGGCATGAAGCCATCAGCTCACTCTTCCACGCAGCTGTTTGGTGGTGCTTCTTTGTTTTTTGCTTTCTAAACGTCTTTTCTGAGAGCCACGCGTCGGCTTAGTTGCTCGTCTTACTTTTTGAACCTTTGTCGCTTCCAAGATCAATTCTTTCAAGCGCACTAAAGCATCATCTCGGTTTTGTTCCTGAGTTCTATACTGTTGCGCTTTAATGATAATCACACCGTCTTTGGTGATGCGGCTATCTTTGTGTGCGAGGAGCTTTTCTTTATAGAAGTCAGGTAGGGTAGAGTGCTTGATATCAAAACGTAAATGTATCGCGCTCGATACTTTATTGACGTTCTGACCGCCGGCTCCTTGTGCTCTGATCGCTGTTAACTGAAGTTCCCAGTCTTGAATCGAAACAGAATTAGATATTTGTAACATAAACATCCATTTTGAACGGTAATATGGCGCCATGATACTGAATATTGGTTATGGTATCAGTAACTTTATTAAAGAGTGGTAGTAGTGATGAAAATAGATTTAACGGCATATGAAGGGTTAATCTTTGATATGGACGGTACGTTGATCGATACAATGCCTGCACATGTAAAGGCGTGGCAGCAAACGGCTGAAGAGTTTGGTTTTCATTTTGAAGCGTCTTGGCTACATAGTTTAGGTGGCATGCCGAGTTATAAGATAGCCGGTGAGGTGAACAGCAAATACGGTTTATCGCTCGACCCACAAGCGGTTTCTACGTTTAAAATGGCGTCGTTTGCGGCTATTGAAGACAAAGGAGACGTTATCCCTTGTACTCACTCTCTGTTGTTAGAGCATCTGGGTAACAAGAAGATTGCAGTAGGAACGGGCAGTCAACGTAAAAGTGCCGAACAGTTGTTGGACAAAACAGATATTTTGAGCAAGCTGGATATCCTAGTGACAGCAACAGATGTGAAGAATCACAAACCAAATCCGGATACCTTCTTAGATGCGTGTTTTGGTATGGGATTACAGCCAAAGCAGTGTGTTGTGTTTGAAGATACGAACCTAGGTAAGCAGGCTGCTCATGCTGCGAACATGGATTGTATTCTAGTGGTAGAGGGGAACAAACTAGAGTTCTATCCAGCACCAAGCTGATTGAAAGGATTGGGTTGTTAAACCGCCAAACTGATAGCCTAGCGGAACAATACTGATTTTCTGTTAGGCGATTTCGCTCATTTCGCTGTCTAGGAACAGGCAAACACTGTTTCGACCTGCGGCTTTGGCTTCATAGAGTGCTAAATCCGCACACTTGTAGTTGAGAGTAGGGTCGTTGGTCAGGTTGGTGATTCCGCCACTGACCGTCACCACGTTGTCGAGCTCAATATTGACTGCGATTCTCAATCTGTTAAGCACATATTCAGCTTCTTCAGTTGTGGTATGAGGCAGAATAACGCCAAATTCTTCACCACCAATGCGAGCCACAAAATCAGTTTCTCGACACTCACGTTGTAATACCTCAGCAACGGTTTGAATGACGCGATCACCATAATCGTGACCAAATCTGTCGTTAATGCGTTTGAAATAGTCTATGTCCAAGATCGCTAAGCAAGAGTGTTCGCGAGTAGGGTATCGATTCACACGAGAGCACTCATCTCTCAGCTCAAGATCGAACTTACGGCGGTTCCAACACCCAGCTAAGGCATCTTTTTCGCTCAGGTTTCTCAGTTTGTTTTCTAGCTCTTTGTGTTTACTGATATCCACAAATGAAGCGACATAAAACTGAATCACGTCTTTCGAGTCTTTAATGGTTTGGATTCGCAATATTTCCGTGATCAAAGATCCGTCTTTACGGCGATTGACCACTTCGCCTTCCCATACCCCAGTCTTAGTGATTATGCTCCACATCTTGATGTAGAACTCTTCGTTGTAGCGACCAGAGGCAAACATGGATGGTTGGCGGCCTTTTACGTCTTCTAACTCGTAGCCACTAACACGGGTGAATTCTTGGTTTACCTTGATGATACGGTTGTTTCTGTCGGTAATCACTAAGGCAGACATACCATTCATCGCGGCTTTAGCCAGTTGACTATCGATACTGTTCTTCTTGTGGTTACTGTTCCACAATACAAAGCCAGCGGAGATCATCGAAATCAAGAAAGACAAGGTGATGATCTGAACGACAATCGCTTGTTTTTCTTGTCGGTATTGACTGCTGAAATGCTGATTCTCAATGTGAAGAACCATGTAAATAGGGCCTGCAAACTGCTTTATCTTTGGGCTGATGTCCGAGTGGAAATACCAGTTCTTACCATCGAAATAGCTAGACGAAGAGTTGTCTTGAATGTCTTTCCAAAGCTCTGGGTATAGCTTTGCGTATGTCTTGTCTGAACGTGATTCAATCACATGCCCAAATGATTCAGCTGGGTCAGGGCCCATGATGACATGACCAGTTTTGTTTAGAATGACCGGGACTGCATCTGAGTCTCCAATTTGGTAATGAAGGCGGTTGTAAATCTCTAGCATGTTTAGATTTGCAATGAAGTAACCAATAATTCGATTCCCTTCAGCGACTGGCGTCATAATGCGAAGCGCCGGCGTTAACGGGTGGATGATTTCTCCATTTTCCATTTCTAGGTCAATGCCTCTGGATCTGACATCGCCAATCTCTAATTTCTGAAGCATCTGGTAGTAATCTCGAGAAGATTTGTTCTGCAGTTCGTTCTCGGGGACGACAGTGGCTCGACCGTCTTTGTAGTTAACGCGGAACACTTCGTTGCCGGCTAGATCGAGATAACGAAGCTGGGAATAGTATTTTTGGCCACGAGCTAACATCACCCAAAGATCTTGCAGGGTTTCTTTATGGATAATAGAAGGTTCTCGAATCGCTCGGAGTAGTGTTTGAGAGTCGGCGATTGACGGAACAGAGTTAGAGATTTGCTCAACAATAACAGCGAGTTCATGAAAGCTGTATTCGATCTGGTTCTGGCTGGACTGTTGGATATTTAGCGTGTGCTGAGCTTCAACCCTGTCAAATTCAGAGTTAATGTAGAGGGCAGGGACTAGTCCTAGGGCAAAGATGGTACATAGAAATTGGCTGACTAGTTTTTTTATACTTGTATTCATCACTGTCCTCAAAGAATCAGCGCAATACTATATATTTTATAGGGTTTTTAATGTGATCTTGACCCAGAAGTTAAGACAAGATTCGCATATAACTACGATTTAAGTGCAACTTTTTGCAGTTAAGCTTGATTGTTGAGCAATCACTTCGTTAGTAAATGATTGCTCAATATAGAACACTGCTCCGAAACCTAAGCTAAATTAATCGCGATTAATTGCCGATTATCTAACTAAGGGCAGCTAGCTTAGGCCGACGATATTTCCATTACTATCAATATCTAACGACATGAACGCCGGTTTGTCAGGCAAGCCTGGCATGGTCATTACATTGCCGCACAACGCGTAAATAAAGCCAGCACCAGCACACAATTTTAGTTCTCTAACAGGCACGTCAAATTGGGTTGGTGCACCTTTTACGTGTGCTTCTGTCGAGATCGATAGTGGTGTTTTTGCCAAACAAACTGATAGGTCGCTATAGCCATGCAGTTTGAATTCAGCCAGTTGTTTTTTAGCCAGTGGAGATAGCGAAATACTTGCCGCGCCATAACCAACTTCAGCAACTGCCATCAGCTTTTCTTCTAGGCTTTGCTCTGAGTGATACAAAGGCTTAAATTCACTCTGTTTTTGGCAAGCTTTGACTACAGCGTGAGCCAGTTGAGTCGCGCCTTCGCCACCTTGACCAAATGCTTCGCTTACTTCAACGTTAACGCTTGAGTCGAAGTCGGTGATCATCTGTTTCAAAGCATCGAGCTCTTGAGCTGAGTCTTGTGGGAATCGGTTAATCGCAACAACTGTAGGCACTTGGTATTGCTTAACGTTGTTGATGTGCCATTTTAGGTTCTCAAAGCCTGCAATTAGCGCGTCTTGGTCATCATTAAAGATTGAATCTGGTAATGGAGTGCCGGGTCTCAAATCGTATAAACCAGAGTTGGCCTTTAATCCACGTAATGTTGCAACAACCACAGCGCAATCGGGCTTTTTGTTCGACGCTTTTGCTTTTATGTTGCACGCTTTTTCAAAGCCCATATCTGAGCCGAAACCACCTTCGGTCACGACAAAGTCACTCAGTTTTAACGCTATCTTATCGGCAATAATTGAAGAGTTACCATGTGCGATGTTCGCGAAAGGCCCGGCGTGAATTAGGGTAGGAACGCCTTCAAGGGTTTGCATCAATGTTGGTTCAATAGAATCCTTCATGGTTACGGTCATTGCGCCTGCAACGTTGAAGTCATCTGCGGTCAACGGCAAGCCTTGTTTGTTGTAGGCAAGTACCACTCGTCCGATGCGCTTTCTCAAATCTTGAAGGTCATTGGCTAGAGCAAGAATGGCCATTAGCTCTGAAGCAGCTGAGATATCAAATCCATCTTCTCGCTCAAAGCCGTTAATTGTTTTGTCTGCTTCGTTCTTGCCAACCGTGATCATGCGTAGTGCGCGATCATTGTGGTCAAGTACACGTCGCCAAACGATTCTGCTTGGGTCAATATCCAAGGCTTTTAAGCCAGAACGCGCTTCAAACGCCTCTAAGCCTTCCCGTTGTTCATGATACAAACGTGCATCAATGGCGGCAGAGGCGAGGTTGTGAGCGGCCGTAACAGCATGAATATCGCCCGTCAGGTGCAGGTTTAATTGTTCCATAGGGGCAACTTGAGAGTAACCACCACCCGCAGCGCCACCTTTTACACCAAATACCGGACCCATTGAAGGCTGGCGAATGCAGGCCATTGCAGATTGGTTAATCTCTGCGAGGCCTTGTGCTAATCCGATAGTAGTGACGGTTTTGCCTTCACCAAGAGGTGTCGGTGTGATCGCCGTGACTACGACTAATTTACCATCTTGTTGGTTGGCGAGGCGTTCAAGTGACGTGAGAGACACTTTAGATTTGAATTGCCCTAATGGCTGATGTTCGTTGTGGTGCAGGCCAGCTTGCTTGGCAACCTCACTGATGTTTTTAAGGGGAGTAGAGCGACAAATATCAATATCAGACAGCATATTTGATCCTTATATCAGAACCGAAAGGCGGTACGTAAACGTTTGCGTGGCGATAGTACTGTATAAATTTGCCAAGTAAAGGCAAACCACACGAATTATGTGCTGGAAGATAACAGATCTAAAGAGTCATTGCGCGAGATCAAATCTTAAACGAGCAAAATATTCGTTCTGATTACCTTCAGTTGCAATTATATTGGCGTTGAATACAAAAAGGGCTGCATATAGCAGCCCTTCAAGGAATGGGTAATCTCACTTGGCGTTAACCTCTAAGAGGTAACTACCTAATATGGCCGATTAACGATCCCAGTATGTTTCTTCTAAGCTATCTTCGCGTTCAGGCAGTGCACGAGAAAGGCGAGGAGAGTGTTGAGTCAACACTTCGTAGCTTACACGGTTTGCGTACTTACAAATTTGAGACAGTGAAGAGTACGTCAGACAAGCGTGCTCGTGTTTCTCTGAGTTTGGTACATTCACGTGGTGGTAGCTGTTTGCTGCCATGTCGTGAAGTAGTGCTGAAAGTGCACCATCGCCAGCGCCATTGGTATTCTTAATCTCAAGTGGGCCGCCTAGGTAAGGGCCAATGTGAGAGTACACTTTTACTGGGTCTTTACAGTCTTGCTTACGCATCGCACGGCTGAATTCGTATTTATTGAACTCAGGGATGTTACCCGGTAACAATGGCAGTGTGGTTTCGCGTTTCGCTGGTTCGTCAGTGTAACCTGCCATGTATAGACCAATAGGACCTGCAGTACATAGAACTAGGTCAACCCACTCAAGTGCCTTGTTAGCAGCCAATAGAGGATCTTTTTCACCCGTTAGCGCTTCACCTTCATCTTCGTTCATCGCGACGATGGTTACGTTTTCTTTCAGGTATTCTTGCCACCATTCAGCGTTGCCTTCGATCACATACTTAGTACCAAGTGTTAGTACAACAGGCACATTGTGCGCTTTCGCGTATTCAATCGCTTTTTGTACCGCTTTTGGCATCGGATCTTCAGGTTTGCCACGCATTAGGTATGACGACACAACCAATGCAGAAGCTTTCTCGAAGACTTTTTCAGGAATGCTTTCTGGAAGAAGTTGGTTCATGTGGCCTTCGTTGATTGCAAACGTACGTTCGCCATCTTCAGAAATCAGCGTGTAACAACGACCAATTGGACCATCAACAGTTTGAAGGTGGTTTAGATTCATACGAGAAGAAGTGCGGCAAAGGTAACGATAACCAAATGAGCCAACTTCAATCTTCTTAGACATTACGCCAAGCAGGACAGATTTGCTGTCCGCAAGTACGGAATAGTTGTGCAGTGTGTTGCCGATAGTATCGCCAGGATATTGATGCGTGATCAAACCGCGCTCAACTAACTCTTCATACAGCGCATCTGCTTTACTTTCTTCCAATACCAGTGAGTGACCTTTACTCAGCTCGTATTTTTCTAGGAACTCGTTGTCAACACGGGCTTCGATATCAACAATCGTTTGGCCAACACCCACAATCGTTGCGCGATGAAGCTTAGGCGTTTGTTGAATTTGGTTGACCAACGGATCACGTGCGTGAGTTGGAAAGTAGTGCTTAGATTTACGCTGTCCAGGAAACTTCATATGAAAAATACAGTGAAAAAATTTTGCCGCATGATATCACATTTTGTTTCTGTTTCTTTCATTTTTATTACATTTTGAATCACCTGCACAATGTCTGTACAGGTGATTCAACTAACTATATGTTTGAAACTACTCGGTTGGCTGTACTAACGTCGCTGGATCAACGTAAGCCTCTGTACCCCATAGTGGAACAGTTGAAAGGCTGTGTTTGAAGCTACCTTCTGTTTCTTTGGTGGTGTAAGACAAGTAGAGCAGCGACTGATTCTCTGCATCGTAGATACGACGAACCTTCATTGTTTTAAAGAAGATACTTTTCGATTGCTTGAATACCACTTCGCCAGACTTACTCTTGTCTATTTGAGCAATCATTTCTGGTGTAATTTCACCTGTTTGACGACAAGATATAGAGCTATCACTTGGATCAGAAAGGCTAAGGTTTGCTTCGATTGATGCAATATGACAGGTAACACCCGCGATCTTATCGTCATCTAATGAAGACATCTTGATATCCTTCATTGTGAAGAATCCAAGAGAGACGTCGCCAACCTCGTTGTCCGAACAGCCAGCTAACATTGTCACGATACCTGCTGCTATTAAGGCTTTTTTCATAAGAAGTCCTTTTTATTTATATAGTTCTGTTTACTATAAGGATATTGAAAGCTTGGATACGAGTGTAGAGCTTTTCGTTAAGTTCTTAAAGGATGTTGTTGGATAATGAAAAATATGAAGCATTTAAAGTACTTGTTGGCCTTGGTCATGCTCTGTATGCTCTCTGCTTGTAGCTCGGCACCTCAGCCGACCGTATGTCTTCCAAATAACTGCGATATTTGGGGATACTAACCGTAGGTACTAAAAGAATGAATAACGAAATACCTGAAATTGCACACAAGAAAAACCAATGGCTATTTAGTCAGCTCGATATTGCTTACCCCGCAAAAGAGAGCCTCCTCGGCCGTGAACTTTATCAAAGCAAACTTCCATCCAAGACATACCAACTCCTAGCACAAGATCAAACTCCTTCCCAAATTGATGAACTGCATAAAGTCGATTTCCATAAATTGACCGTGCTATTTTCACTCAACCAAGCAAGCGTTTACCAAGATGAAATCGAAAGGGCACACATGCTTGAGTTCTTGAGCCAAATTATGCTTTCTGACGATCATGTATTATATATTGGTACTCAAAACGGTGAAGTTGTGGCGAGCGCTATCGTCACAGAAGCGGATGGTTCCCTATTGATCTCGGATGTCGTTGCTGAAAATGGTCAAAGTATCAACAACTTTGCTAAGCAGTTACACGATTTTTGGGCACAAGATCATGCTTCTTGCGATAAAGTATGGATCGAGAACTAAAGATTCTTTGACAAAGCGTTAATCTAAGTACAATACCCCGTCTTATTTAAAGGGTATTGTATGTACAAGCTATTGATATCAATCGCTGTATTATGTGTTAGCGCTTATTCTTCACTCAGTTTTGCTAACGACTGGGATATTAAACGCATCCTAGTTTTACACTCATACGAACCTTCTTATCAATGGACTGCTGACTTCCAAAAAGGGATAGACAGTGCGTTCAGCCAGTCTCAAACCGAAGTTAAACTCTCAATAGAGTATTTGGATTCAAAGCGTGTCCACAGCCCAGAGTATTACGACTCTCTCGCGAACTACTTGCGTGCGAAGTATGCAGGTTATAAATTTGATGGCGTAATTGCGACGGACGATAACGCAGCCAATTTTCTTGAATCTCTGCCTAATTTGATTGATCGCTCCACACCTGTCGTTGCAGCCGGCATCAATGATTTCAGCACCGACATGTACGCGGTGTCTGACAGAGCAACTGTGCTTTACGAGAACGATCAGATAGACGTTAATATTAAGCTGATCTCCAAATTAAGACCTAATCTAAAGAATCTCTATTTTGTAAATGATTACAGTGTCACGTCTGAATTGATTCATAAAGAAATGAACAAAATGATGGCTGAATTTTCAAATATCAATCTCGTAGAAATTCGCGACTTGTCGCTGGAGCATACGAGCCAATTTTTGGAAGGGATCTCTGCGGACGATGCGGTATTGCTCAGTCATTACAACACCGAGTTAAAGCAAGGGGTTTATCACACTTACCAAGAGATTGCGTATACGTTGTCAAAAGCGAGTGCTGCTCCGGTGTTTGCTTTATGGCAGTTCTATATTTCGGGTGATGTACTCGGTGGTTACGTTAATCACTCACAAAGCATGGGTGAACAGGCCGTCGATGCGTTGGATAAATACCTTCCACTTGGTTTTACTACACCGTTAACTCCCGGAGACAACAAACGTTTTGTATTCAATTACCCTGCAATGAAGAGATACGGGATTAGTGGAAACGCGTTACCTGACGAAGCGGTTTTCATTAACGAGCCTTCATCCTTTATTCGCAAAAACTTCCAGTTGTTATTGGGGCTGTCGATGGTGATTGCGGGTTTGAGCCTGATCATCTTGATGCAATTTGTCACTCTGCGCCAAAAGAAAGAGTTGGCGAATAAGAACAAACGAATCTTAAAGCTTCAGAAACAGACCTTGAATATCCAAAAGGATATGATTCATGTTCTCGGAGAGGCAATTGAAACCCGCTCTGGCGAAACTGGTAATCATGTTAAGCGTGTAGCCAAGTTGTCTGCACTGCTTGCTAAGTATCGTGGCTTGAGCCATCGCGAGGTCGAGATGATTGAGATCATCAGCCCAATGCACGATGTGGGTAAGATTTCAGTCCCTGAATCAATCTTGGATAAACCTGGGACATTAACCGACCAAGAGTGGGAGGTGATGAAGCTTCATACTACGGCTGGCTATAACTTACTAAAGAGCGGAGCGGGTGATATTACCAACCTCGCGGCAATCATTGCTAACGAACATCACGAGCGTTGGGATGGTGCTGGATACCCGAATGGAAAAGTGGGTGATGAAATACACCTGTTTGCTCGTATCACTGCCGTAGCCGATGTGTTTGATGCGCTGCTTAGTGCACGTTGCTACAAAGAACCGTGGCCGTTAGATATGGTGGTCGATTTGTTTGAGCGAGAGTGTGGCTACCAGTTTGATCCTCAGCTAACTAAATTGCTACTGAAACACTTATCCGAGTTTGTCGCTATCCGAGATTCGTACCCCGATACTGGAACTGTAGAATATGCGTCTTCACCTTCGCTTGAAGCTAAGGTCTTAGAAGAGTCGGTTGTTAGCTAATTGTCGCTCTATCTGAGTAGCCTATAAGCCATTTTTTTTATCGATTCACCACGATCCGGCTAGGAAGTAGTGATTTATATTTTCCCCTGAAATTGAGTCGCTTATGTAAACCTCGCAGCATTTGATTTCGTAGAATTTGGGCTAATTTGATGAAAACTGTTGCTTATGCCGAGCGATAAAGTGATCAACTCCATATTTCGCGAAGAGAAATAAGCCTGTATCTGCAAACTGTTACCTCAATCATCTCGCGCATTGAAAGAACACTATAGGATAAAACTTGGATTCAATCTGAGTGAGATACCTATGCGGTTAGAACAGACTAAATGTGTGATTTTCGATTGTGACGGAACACTTATCGATAGTGAAAAGCTGTGCTGCCAAGCTTTGGTGAACGTTTTCACTGGCTTTGGAGCGGAGCTAAACGTCAACGACTGCTATGCGCATTTCCAAGGCGGGAAGCTAGCTGACATCTTAATGGATACACAAGAACGTCTTGGGCTATCTATCTCGATTGATACACTCGAACCGTTATATCGCACTGAATTAGAAGCACTGTTCCAGCGTCATTTAAAACCGATGGACGGCGCTATCGAACTTATTGAATTTCTCAAACAACAAGACATCGAGTTTTGTATTGCTTCCAATGCACCGAAATCTAGAGTTGAATCTTCATTGGCGATGACAGGCATGCTAGACGACTTCAAAGGCAAAGTGTTCTCAGCTTTTGATGCTAACAGCTGGAAGCCAGAACCTGATCTAATCATGTACACAGCCATGAACATGGGCTTTCTACCGAATGAGTGCATCTACGTGGATGATACGTTGAAAGGGATTGAGGCTGGTGTTCGCGCGGGTATCCAATCGTTTCGATTACGCCCGAGTATTGATGAAGCAATCGTAGATCCCGAAGCCGACTCAGCAGAACTCGCGGCTCAGGATATCTACAGTTTAGAAGAAATTTCAGTTTGGATTAATGGCAAGCACTGCTCAAATGGTGGTATATCGAATTCTGCAGCTTTGGTGGGGTAGAGCTTAATTGAAGGCTGACTACCTTACTAAATTGTTTGGTGTGGAAACCGCAAGATGCACAAGTAAACTTTTCTCCACTTTCTGAAAGCAGATACTCGTCGTGTTGGCATAAAGGGCATGTAATGTCGTCGGTGTTTGGTGTTTCTGTTTTATTCATTATGTGTCACCTGCAGCAAGAGGGTAAGCGAAAAAAGACCCGTTCAATTAGATTACTCCTAAGCTCGAATATTAGACAGTTCTGACACTTCTTAATCTCTCCTTTGCGACTTGCTTCATGGTAATTGATAATGTCATCGTTATTGACCATGGTTCTTGTAATGTTATTAAACAAAAGCCAAAAAGAAAGGACCCATTACGAGTCCTCATTAGTTTGTTTTCAATTCACGCCGCTAGTTCACCAGTTGATCCTTAAGTTCGGTAGCGTGCCAATGTCTGAGATAGAGAAACCGACGCTTCTGTTAGCCTAGATACGCCATTTGAAGAATTCTGAGCCACGTCTTTAATCACATCGGATTGGCTTCGAATATCGTTAAGCTCTGCTGCAATCGTATTGGCAACGTTACTTTGCTCATCGGCTGATGTTGCGATTTGGATACTCATGTCCATTAGTGCTTGAGCTGAATCTGCAATCGAGTTTACGTCGTGACCAATGTTTGAAATCAACTGGCTACTGGTTTGCGCTTGGTCAACCGTCTGTTCGGTGATCTTCGCGATATTTTGGCTCTCTTGCTGTAAGCGTTCAATCATCGCTTGGATTTCTACAGTAGCCGACTGAGTGCGGCTTGCCAGTGTTCTTACTTCATCAGCAACAACAGCGAAACCTCGGCCTTGCTCGCCCGCACGAGCGGCTTCAATCGCGGCATTTAAAGCAAGTAAGTTAGTTTGCTCTGAAATAGCATTGATCGTCGTGATGACCTCGTTAATTTGGCTCGTATTCACATTCAAGCTAGTAACAGAAGATGAGGTTTGCTCAATCAAAGAAGAAAGGGTGGTGATTTCCGAGATTGCCTGTTGAACCTTCGCGTGGCTATCGTTGATTTGCTGCGCGTCTTGTTCTGTTTGTTCAGTTGAGCGTGCAGAGATGTTAGAGACTTCATTTGCCGAAGCTGTCATCTGATCCATTGCTGTCGCTACAGAGTCTAGAGAGGCATTTTGGCTCATGATTTGTGTTTCGCTGCGCTTCATCTCTGTTTCGAAAGAAGCTGACGTTTCACTTAGCGTTGCTGCACTGTGGTTTACGTTGTTGACTAACTCGCTAAGCGTGTCCATTGAACGGTCAAGCGCACAACCAATCGTGCCGAACTCGTCACGGCCAGGGTGGAAGCCAAGGCGTGATGTTAAGTCACCATCACCAATCTTTTGAGTCGTTGAATAAAGAACCCAAAGTGCGCCGCCTAGGAAAGTCGCTACCCAGTAACAGAAAAGACCAAAAGGCACACACCACAAAAAGCTCAGTAAGAAAGTGTACAGTGCTTGCTGCTTTTGATTCTGTATATCGTTAGTTGAAACGGTAAGTGAGTAGTAGTTGCCATCTTGTGCGAGTGCTGTGGCAGTCACCGAACCATTGTTTGAAATAGTGGTTTGTTGAGCGCGAGTTTGCTGGCTAACAGAGCGAACAGAAGCAGGGGAATCTGATGCTGATAAAATGCCTTGCAGTTGATACTCGACCTGCTGTTTTGCAGTTACGTCAATGTGTTCCATTTTGTTGACGTAGTTCAGTCCAGCTAGGCTTGCCAAAGCGGCAAAAAAGATTAAGAAAATGACCCAAAATTTGTCGTTGATCGACATCTTGATAAACAGTTTGTCTATCGTTCGAAATTGTACTTCTTTCATAAAAACTCCACGGTAAATCCTTTACCGTGGACTCTAAATAACCGACCTCAATAAAAATGTGACTTCAATCGACTAATTGTGAAAATTAATGATAGTGACATGTTATTTGTGAGATCTGGATCAAGTAAATTAGTTCTGTATAGGTTTATTAGCCCAAAGAAGGCAGTAACCCTACTGAAATAAGAACTTGAATGGCAATGATAAATACGCCAAAGCTACCTGCTAAAAACAACGCTTTGCTACCGCCTAACACTTGGTAACTGGCTTCTGCAGATTGAGGTTTGACAGAGAAATCAGTGTAACGAACCTTGTAGACCATCACTGTTGGTAACAGAATCGCGAGCACTGAAAGTGCAATGGCTGCGTAGCCTAAAGCCATGATGAAGCCTTGTGGGTAAAATAAGGCAAAACCCAGTGGCGGTAAGAAGGTGATAGCAGCTGTCTTAACACGTTTTGCGTTACCTAGTTTCTTGCTCAGTGAGTCGCCCATGAATTCAAATAAGCCCAAGCTTACACCAATAAAAGATGTCAGCAGTGCAAGGTCCGCAAACACACCGACGATCACGCTTAGGTTGGATTGATGAACCGTTTGCGATAGCGAGACTAATAGCGCGCCCAAGCTTGTGTCAGACAACAACTGCTCTTGGCTAATCACGCCCAAAGTAACACTTTGCCAGAAAACGTAGATAACCAGAGGCAGTGCCGAGCCAATAATCATTACCTTACGTAAAGAACGAACGTCACCTTCTAGGTATCGAACAATTGATGGGATGCTGCCGTGGAAACCAAAAGAGGTAAACACAACCGGAATCGCCGCCACAATCAGGCCTTGCTGTAAAGGCATGCTCATTAGGTATTGAGAGGTAATGTTTGGCGCCAGGAAGCTGAGTACCAAAACCATCGCGATAAGCTTTAAGCCAAACAAAACGCGGTTAACTTTATCAACACTGTGTGTACCAATCGTAACAACGCCGGCAACTAATAGGGTAAATAGAAGCGTGGTGATTTGAGCATTAAGTTCGATACCCGCGATATCCGAAATTCGTTGGTTAAATTGCGCACCGCCGCCAGCTATGTATGCCGCACACAGAGCGTAGAAAAGAAACATCACCGCGAAGCTCGCAATCCACTTTCCTTTTGTCCCCAAAATGGTATGAGCTAACGTGTGTAGGGTAGCGTCAGATTCTGCGAATTGGTGAAGCTCTACCATTAATAGCGCAGTAAAAGCCATTAACGCCCATAAACCCAGCATCAAGAAAAGTGAAGTTGAAAAGCCAATACCTGCAGAAGCAAGTGGAAGAGCGAGCATGCCAGCACCAATGGTTGTGCCTGCAATGATCAAAGTACTACCAAAAACCTTTGATTTATTCATTGTATATAATTCTTTACGTTAGGGTGTGTTTTCATTGTAATTCTTCTAGCTTAAGCGCATAAACCCAAAGAATATCTCGATTTTGAAGTATTCTGATTGAGTTTAATTCCAAATGCAATTCTTATTGTAATTAAAAACATCCACTGTAAATTAATATTTACACAAGGGGCGTGTCAGCATTCAATTGAGCAAAGCAAACGTTTGACCATGATCGGTTTCAAAATTTATAGAGTAATTTGTTGTACTTGGTGTAAGGTGGCAGTACATATGTCGTTCGCGTATACCCCTTTAGCGCAAAAAAGCGTTAATGATCGCGAGTAGCTTTAAGCTATGAATATGGAATGGGTAGAGTAGAGTGCGTTCATCAAAGTGACATAATATAAGTCCAAGATGGTGCACTAGTTAATCGGACATCATGTCCACATCAAGGAATAGAGGGGGCACAATGAGTGACCAATCTTATAATGACGAAAGTCTAGAGTTGTTAGATGCTATGGAAATTGGCATTGATTTGTCTGACTATGAGCAGACAGTGAAACAGTTAGCAGAAGAGCTTTTCAAGTCTTCGAACTAAGCTTTTAAGATCTTTAATTCAGTTTCAACTGAAACGTTTTAAAGCTAAAAGTTTTCTTAGCTAAAGCTTCTCAAAGCAAACAATTCTAAACTGAGCAAATCGTATTCGCTCACACGTCATACCAAAACTATCCTCATTAAAGTTCGCGAAGATAAACGAGTACGTTTACCATGTTACTTAGTTCTCGATACTTTAATGAGGTTCAATGAACTTTCTCGCACACCTTCACATCGCCAAGCACTGTAACAGCAACTTAGCAGGTAACCTGTTAGGTGATTTTGTTAAAGGCGACCCTAATAAACACTATTCTGATTCCCTTTCTGACGGTATTAGGCTTCATCGATTTGTTGATAGCTATACTGATCGTCATGATGTATCTCGTTCTGCAAAATCACTTTTCTCAGACCAAACACGACGCTTTGCGCCTATCGCACTCGATGTATTTTGGGATCACTGCTTAGCCAATCATTGGGATCAGTTTTCACAGCAGACATTAGAGCGTTTTTGTTTAGATAGCCATGAGCAGATCTTTGAACATCAAGAGCCACACTGGCCTGAAAATTTCGTTATGGTTCATCAGAAAATGGCTGAGCATAGATGGTTAGAGAGCTATCAAGACATGTCATCTATAGAGGTGGTGTTGCAGCGAATGGCGTTGAGAAGGCCTAAGCTCGGTATGCTCGAGGCATGTTACGATGACCTCGAACGTCACTATGATACGTTGCAGTGTCACTTTAATGAGCTTTATCCCAACGTTTTAGAGGAAGCTAAGCAGTTTAATGCGCTTCAAATGAAGAAAAATCAAAAGGAAAGGTAAACAGCGTAATGCAGGTTTGCTACAATCCGCGCCTATTTAATCTTTGAGCATCATACTATGTCTGAATCTACAAAATCTTTTAACCAACTAGGATTATCTGAGCATCTTCTTGCCACGTTGTCTGAGCTTAATTTTACGGCTCCTACCAGTGTTCAAGAACAAGCAATTCCATTGGTATTAGAAGGCAAAGATGTACTGGCTGGTGCTCAAACGGGTACAGGTAAAACGGCTGCGTTTGGTTTACCGATTATTCAAAGATTAATCGAGACAAAAGACAACGTTATTCCGAACCCTAAGCTCGTTCGTGCGCTTGTATTAGTGCCAACTCGTGAATTGGCACAACAGGTTTTCGATAACTTAACTAGCTACGCAAAGGGCACCGACATTAAAGTCGTGGTGGCTTACGGCGGCGTTAGCATGAAGGTGCAAACTGATAACTTACGCGGTGGCGCAGATATTCTTGTCGCGACGCCTGGTCGTCTTATTGATCACATGTTCACTAGAAACATCATGTTGAGCCAAACGGAAGTACTGGTACTGGATGAAGCTGACCGTATGTTAGATATGGGCTTCATGCCTGACATCAAGCGTATTCTTTCTCGCATGAACGAAGTGCGTCAAACTCTGTTCTTCTCTGCAACGTTTGATAACAAAATCAAAGCGATTGCACACCGTATGATGCAGAAGCCAAGTGAAATCCAAGTTACGCCAAAAAACAGCACCGCTGAAACCGTAACACAGATGGTTTACCCGGTAGATAAGTCGCGTAAAAGTGAGCTATTAGCGTATTTGATTGGTTCAAAAAACTGGCAACAAGTGTTGGTGTTCACAAAGACTAAGCAGGGCACTGATGCTCTCGTTAAAGAGCTTAAGTTAGACGGCATTAAAGCGGCATCAATCAATGGCGATAAGAGCCAAGGTGCGCGTCAAAAAGCCCTAGACGATTTCAAGTCAGGCAAAGTTCGTGCGTTGATCGCAACCGACGTGGCAGCTCGTGGTATTGATATTCAGCAGCTAGAACAAGTTGTGAACTATGACATGCCATTTAAAGCAGAAGATTATGTTCACCGCATCGGACGTACTGGCCGTGCGGGTAACAGCGGCTTAGCGATCTCTTTGATGAGTCAGGATGAAGCTTACCTATTGGGTGACATTGAGCGATTACTTGATACGCGCTTGCCTCAAGAGTGGCTAGAGGGCTTTGAACCAAGCCTTGAAAAAGATCTAGCGCCCGATCGTGGTGGTCGCAGCAAGAGCCGTTCATCAGAAAAACGTAAGATGAAAGCGAAGCTTAAGATTCACCAAAACCGCGGTAAAGCACGTCGTTAACAAGCTGGACAAAGCTCCAGTTTAAAGATCTATACATATAAAAATGCGCCGTTACAGTGACTTCTGTAACGGCGCGTTTTTGTATCTTATAAGCTCATCATGGGTATGAACCCGATTAAGCTTTATGTTCCTGGTTACACTTCCATTCACATGGCACTTCATAAATCAGCTCTTCAATCGAGGTTGGGTTTAGAACCCACTCTTCATCAATATTGAACTTGCTGACCATCTGCGTGTTGAAAAGCTGCCAATGCTTAAGTAGAACATCTTCAGGAGAGGTGACCATATCGCCTTCATTCCAAGTGCTTTCCATAAAGGGAGTGAGGCATACAGCGCCGTTTGCGTACATGATCATTTGCCATTTAACTTCGTAAATGTTGATCATTTTGTCTGGGTTAGCTGCATTGTACTCAGCGGCAAGCCCGTTAATCTCTTTTTCAACATCGCCGACATTGTCGATGAAGTAATCAACTAGGTTGTCTTCTTGGCGAACAGAGTCTGAAATAAGCTGCATTGGCCTACGTGAGTGAATCATGTTGGTGAACAGACGCATGCTAAACAGGTAGATAGCGATATTTGGCGCAACATCTTTTGGCAGCTCTTCCATAATCTTACTGATGTAAGACTGAAAATAATCGTGTAAACAATCACTTATTGCATGCCAAATCTTTTCTTTGCTACCAAAGTGGTGGCGGATAAGGCTATGCGAGACGCCTGCCTTTTCACTGATGTTTCGCAGTGATACACGATCGTAGCCAAAGTCACAGAACATGTCTGCGGCAACGCTCATGATCAAAAAACGCGTCTCTTCGGCGTCTTTTGCACTTCTTCTACCTTGCTTCTTTTCGGTCATCTTCATTTCACATAATTACCTGATTACAACATTCTACACTGTTTTTACTGAAATAAAAAATACTGCACAAGTGGAAAGTAAAACTTGAGAATTATTTAATATTAAATATACTGCCCACATGTGTAATAAATCATAATAATTAAACGGAGAGGCATCATGCAGTTCAATTTGTCTATCAATGCCATATCGAGCAAGCGCATGGGAGCTGTTATTGCAGCACTATTGCTCGCAGGCTCTCTAACTGGATGTGACAAAGTTCAGTCAGAGGAAAATGTGCAGGTAATCAAGCCAGTCAAGCTGTTCGAAATCCCACAACAGACTGATATTGATCTCGATAGCTTCATTGCAAAGGTTGATGCAACCGACCGTGCGGCACTTTCTTTCCAAGTGGGTGGAGATATAGAAACCTTCGATGTTCGTATGGGACAAGAAGTGAAGAAAGGTCAGGTGTTAGCCGTATTAGACGCGACGGATTACCGTATTGCCGTTGACGCAGCCCAAGCTAAATTTGATCTGGCGAACAGCCAATACAAACAAGCTTCTGAGTTGTATGCGAAAAAACTGGTCAGTACCGATTACTACGACCAAGCCGTAAACACCTTTACTGCCGCTGAAGTTGAGTTGGACCAAGCAAAAACAAACCTTGGCTACACTACCTTAGTTGCTCCATTCGATGGCGTGGTATCGATGGTGTTTGGAAAGCAATATCAATTGATCGCAGAAAAGCAGCCTGTACTGAATATTTTGAATCACAGTGAAATGGATGTGACGTTTTCAATTCCAGTATCAAAGCTTGAAGACCGTTCTATTCAAGACCTAACGAGCTCAAACATGTGGGTTGTGATGGACAGCCACCGCGGCATTCGTATCCCGACTCGCTTTAAAGAAATCTCAACGCAACCAGATGAAGATACCAACAGCTACCAAGCGGTTGTGTCTATCGAAAAGCCAGAAGGCATCAATCTACTTTCTGGTATGACAGCGCAAGTTGAAGTTCAGAAAAGTAAATCTGACTACGGCATTGGTATTGTGGATTCAGCTTGGTTAAACAAAGACGTAGGCCATGGTGAACTATGGCGTTATAACCCTGACTCTCAACTGATTTCTAAAGTACAAGTCCTTCTTGATGAGCAAGGCAAGGTTATCGACGGATTGTCGTCTGGTGACCTTATCGTTGAAGCGGGTGTGGATGTGTTATCAGACGGACAACAAGTAAAAGCTTGGCTTCGTGAGGGCGGTATTTAATGAACCTTTCAAAATTATCAGTTGTTGTCGCGTCGGTTCTGTTACTTCAAGCCTGTAACAATGAAGCTGTACACCGTGAACAACCACCTTTGTTGGTTTCTACCTTTGAAGTTGGCGCACCGCTTACTAATCAGTTCAGAAGTTTTAATGGACAGGTGATGCCAGCTGAATTGACTCCCTTGGCATTTAAGCTAGCAGGCGAGATTCAACAAGTATTAGTAGAAGCGGGCGACAATGTCGAAAAAGGGCAGTTATTAGCCACCTTAGATAACGCAACGTACGTACAAGATCTGACTGATGCTCAATCTCAATTCAAACTGGCAAGCAAACAGTTGGCCCGTGGAACGGAGATGTTTGGCAGCGAAATGTTATCGCAATCAGAACACGACCAACTGACGGCTAACTATAAGCTCGCATCGGCGAATTTGGCGGCGGCGAAACGCAAGCTGAGTTACACAGAACTTTTAGCGCCGTTCTCAGGAACAGTTTCAACTGTCGATAAGCAACGATTCGAAAATACGACGCCTGGAGAAACACTACTGAGTGTGTACCAGAACGACAAGGTGTATGTGCGAATTCAAGTATCAGATTCGATCTTGGCGTCAATTAGCCCAGACATGCGTTCAAGTAGCTATCGTCCTGAGGCGACCTTTGGCGGTCACACAGGCCAATATCCACTGACGTATCTAGAACACACCAGTGAACTGCACCCACAATCCCGTACCTACGAATTTTGGATGCAGATGCAGCAGCCTGAAAGTGAAATCCTGCCAGGCACGAGCGTTACGGTCAATGTAGATATGGCGAAAGCGGGCCTGAGCGATGTTCAAGGCTACCAATTACCAATGACAACGCTAGAAGCGGGCTCTGAAGCGAATCAGTTCTATGTGTGGAAAATGGAAGACGGACAAGCATTCAAAAGCGAAGTAGAAGTCGACAAGATCAGTGGCCAAGGCGCACTCATCGCTCATGGTGTTGAGCAAGGTGAGCTACTCGTAAATTCGAATTTAAGAAAACTCCGTGACGGAATCCAATTGTCAGGAAAAGCAGAATGAACATCGCAGAATATTCAATAAAGAACAAAGTAATCAGCTGGCTGTTTCTAGTCATTTTGGCCATTGGCGGTGTGACGTCTTTTGGTAATCTATCCCGTTTAGAAGACCCAGCTTTTACCATTAAAGATGCAATGATTATTTCAACTTACCCTGGCGCTACGTCAATGGAAGTTGAAGAAGAGCTGACTTACCCACTAGAAAAAGAGATAAGACAGCTTCCGTACATCGACAAGATTACCTCGACATCATCGAACGGTATGTCCCAAATTATGGTCAGTATGAAGATGGACTACGGTCCAGACGAGCTGCCTCAGATCTGGGATGAAATGCGCCGTAAGATCAACGATCTACAACCAACACTGCCAAGTGGTGTAAATTCCGTTCAGATCATCGATGATTTTGGTGATGTGTTTGGTGTGATGATCATGCTGACCGGTGATGGTTACGATTACGTTGAGCTCAAACAGTACGCAGATTACCTAACGCGTGAAATCGAACTGGTTGACGGTGTCGGTAAAGTTAGCATTGCAGGTGACCAACAAGAACAACTGTTTGTTGAGATGTCACTGGAACGCTTAGCCGCATTGAACCTAGATATGTCGACGGTGACAGCATTGCTAGCACAGCAAAACAGTGTGGTATCGGCAGGCGAGGTGATGCTGAATGGTCAAAGCCTTACGATCAAGCCAAACGGCACCTTAAGCACGGTTGAAGAACTAGAAAACCTGATCATTCATGGTCGCGATACAGGTAACCTGATTCGCTTGAAAGATGTCGCTGAGGTCACTCGTGGTATTCAAGAAAAGCCGGGCAATGTATTAACGTACAACGGTAAACCAGCAATCAACTTGGGTATTGCGTTCTCTTCTGGTGTAAACGTGGTTGAGATTGGTAAAGCACTGGATGCGGAACTGGATCGCCTAGAAAGCATTAAGCCAGCGGGTGTAGAACTGAATTACTTCTACAACCAAGCGCAAGAAGTAGACAAATCTGTGGCTGACTTCTTAATCAGCCTAGTTGAAGCGGTAGCCATCGTTATCATTGTATTGTTGTTCGCAATGGGCTTACGCAGTGGTTTGATCATCGGTTTGGTTCTTCTATTGACGGTATTCGGTACCTTCATCCTGATGGATTACAACGATGTTGAACTGCACCGCATCTCTCTGGGGGCACTGATCATCGCGCTGGGTATGCTGGTGGATAATGCGATTGTTGTCGTTGAAGGTATTTTGGTGGGCTTGAAGAAAGGCAAAACCAAGCTTCAAGCAGCGAAAGACATCGTCAAGCAAACACAATGGCCACTGTTAGGTGCGACCATTATCGCTATCACAGCGTTTGCACCGATTGGTTTGTCGAAGGATGCGACAGGCGAATTCATGGGTTCACTGTTTTGGGTACTGTGTTTCTCACTGTTTTTGAGTTGGGTAACTGCACTAACACTAACGCCATTCCTTGCCGAGATGTTGCTTAAAGAAGAAGACAAGGTTGATGAGAACGAAGACCCATACAAAGGCATCCTGTTTGTGGTATTCGGTGCGTGTCTGAAAGTAGCACTTCGATTTAGATGGCTTACTGTAGTTAGTATGGTCGCTCTATTAGCAGTTTCTGTCGTCGGTTTTGGTATGGTGAAGCAGCAGTTCTTCCCGCCGTCAAATACCCCAATGTTTTACGTAGACATGTGGATGCCAGAAGGCACCGATGTTCGTGAAACGATCAAGCAGACAGAAAAAGTTGAAAGCTACATTCGCCAGCAAGACGACGTGGAGTTTGTAACGACAACGGTTGGGCAGGGCATGCAACGTTTCGCACTGACTTACCAACCAGAGAAAAGCTACGAAGCGTACGCCCAGTTACAAGTAAGAACCACTGACCGCGACACTATGTTTAAGGCTCTAGCGGCGCTAGACAAAGACTTAGCGAACGAATTTGAGCAACCAACGTTCCAGTTCAAGTTGATTGAGTTTGGTCCGTCACCCGCTTCAAAAATTGAAGCGCGTATTATCGGTGCCGATCCACAAGTACTGCGTAACATTGCAGTTGAAGTCGAAGACATCTTGCTTGCCGATCCAGGCTCTCGAAATGTTCGTCATGACTGGCGTGAACGCACTAAAGAACTTGTACCACTGTTCAACGAATCTAAGGCTCGTCGCCTAGGCATTTCAAAAACTGACTTGTCTGAGACATTACAGATGGCGTTTGGCGGTTACAACATCGGCCTACTGCGTGATGGTACTCATATGTTACCTATCGTGGCGCGTTTACCGGAAGAAGAGCGTTTTGATTTCGAATCGCTAAACAATGTGAAGATTTGGAGCCCATCACTACAAACTTACATCCCAGTTGAGCAAGTGATTGATGGCGTAGAGCTTCAATGGTCTGAGCCACTGATTCAGCGTCGCGACAGAAAACGTACGCTAACAGTATTGGCTGACCACGATGTTCTTGGTTATGAAACGCCAGCGAGTCTGTTTGCTCGTGTGAAACCAAAGGTAGAAGCATTAGATTTACCAGAAGGCTACAGCATTAGCTGGGGTGGTGAGTACGAAAGCTCTAAAGATGCGCAAGAATCTCTGTTTGGCTCACTGCCAATGGGTTATTTGCTGATGTTTATCATCACGATGCTTCTGTTTAACTCGGTTCGTAAGCCGCTTGTGATTTGGTTTACGGTTCCACTCTCTATCATTGGTGTTTCAATTGGTCTGTTAGGTACCAATATGCCATTCAGCTTCACAGCGTTCCTTGGCTTATTGAGTCTAAGCGGCATGATTTTGAAGAACGGCATTGTACTGCTTGACCAGATCAACAGTGAGCTATCAACAGGTAAAGACCCATATTTAGCGGTTGTCGACAGTGCGATTAGTCGTGTACGACCGGTATCTATGGCAGCATTAACGACTATCTTGGGTATGATTCCTTTGGTATTCGATGCATTTTTCGGCTCGATGGCGATTACCATCATGGCAGGCTTAGGCTTTGCTACCGTACTAACGCTAATAGTAGTACCGGTGATGTTCGCTATTTTATATAGAATCAAACCGTCCACTGCGGGTTATTAGGGAATGATATAAAACAGATTCTTTTAAGCCAGCCCAGTCAAATTTGACTGGGTTTTTTATGCGTGTTGTCCCGTCCTGAAATGTGTTGACACGTGAGAGCGGTAAGAGGGGACGAATAGGCAAGCATTAAAAAATCCGCTACTCAATGGGCAAGCGGCTTTAAGAACAATAGGGCGATTCTAAATTGCTAGCCGTATGTCTAACTCAATCGGCTTTGGCATGGCTAAGTGGTAGCCTTGATACATATTGAAGCCTAAGCCTTGCATCGCTTCGAGTTGTTGTTGGGTTTCAATACCTTCAATCACTGTCTTTGCGCCAATTTGGTTTGCAAGATCAAGTACTAACTCCATTTCTCGAGTGTCGCCTTGTTCAAAGTCCAACATAACCGAGCGATCTATCTTGATGATATGAGGATTAATATGGCGAACCCGCTGTTCTGTTGATGCTTGTGTTCCGAAATCATCAACAGCGATTTGAAAACCATTTTCCGCCAATGAATGGGCTGCGTCTTTCAAACGTTCTTCACTCTCTACATTAAGCTCGACCAACTCCATCACAATTTGTTCGCACGATAAGTTAAGCTCATGCAGGCGCTTAGCTAACAAGCTATCGCTCACTTTCTCTGCGGCAAATAACTCGCCAACATTAGGAAGAACATTCAAGAATAGGTGTAAATGACGAATAGTCGACTGTGCGAAGTTGCGTATATGAATGGCTCGGCTCAGCCTCTCGACATTAATTTTGTCTGTGCATGAGGTTTCGTCGGAATGAAAGAAGTGATCAGGGCGAACAATGGCACCTTTGCTGTTCGAAATTCGAACTAAAGCCTCTACACCTATCTGAGTCATAGAAGAATCAAATATAGGTTGGTAGACACTTCTAAGTGTTAGGTCTTGATATTTCGCAATAAACTGCATATCGGCATCCACAGATATACAGCTAATAAATTCACTTCTGTCTGATAAAATCATAGTCGCTAATAAAGGTGTTTATTTAATGACGAGAATATACGTCACGGCTGTCACAATATTGACAGGTGTTACTAAATTGTCAATTAATAAAAATTCATTTGTAACGTCAATATTTGAATTAATATAACCAACGAAAAATCAGCATGATAAATGACATTAATCATTAAATTTACTTATCATTGACTGCGTTTGATAGTTTAAGTGAATCTAATGGCTGAGTGACGTCTCACATATTAACCCCAACCAATATAAGGCTAGAACGCTGATACACCAGAGAAAAGTAGGGTTAATGGCTTAAATTATGGGGGAGTGTCAAAGTTATAAAATAGATTGACTAAGCGAGTTACACAGAAATGATATCTATCTCTCAAAATCGAGACTGTGATTCGATTGGCTATTAATAATTAAAACAGGAAGTTCGAATAATTAATGAACAGGGAATGAGTTGCCTTTTATAAAATACTGGGATAGAGGTCTAACAATGTACTTTCAAAACTGATTGAAAAAGTTGACCCGTATTCTTACTGCCATTGAAGTACCGCATAAAGTTGCAGGTATTTACGAACCAGTTGTTGATTTCCTGACCGTTTTAAAGGGTGTCCAAATTTAATAAAGCAAGGGCTGATTTTAAAGTTGTTATTTAACTCAGTGGCGAATTGAGAATCACTCTCTCTTAGCGTGATACCTTGTTGACTATATTCCGTGATCTCATCTGGGAGTTCACCCATCCACCAATGCAATAATTCGCCACTGTTTTTACTTCGGCTAATCCAATGGTCGGAGACAATGATCAAAACGTCATTGGGTTGAATGGAAAATCCATACTCTTGTTGCCAATTATGGATGTCCAACATCAACTTTCTACGACATGTTTTCCCGGCGCTCACCATATGATGACTGATCATCCAAACGGTACCGATTTCGGAAGATATTCGGAAGTGTCGAGGCGTTTCTCTAGAGGAAAGCATTTCAAGTGGGCTGATGTTGCTTGCATGATTAAAGCTAACGAAGGTGTGCTCCATTCGGCGAGCAAATGCCTTTCCTATATGGTGCTCACTGATCCCTTGATTGTGCACCGTAGGGTAGTGGCGTTCACAGAGCTTTAGGCAATCGTCTTGAAATTGATTAACGCTTTTAATCACTAGATCTAATAACAATGAAGTCCCTTATACACAGCTACTATCTTATTGATGGGCAATAGTACGGTAATTGCGGTTCCGTTACCTATCGTCAAAGTGCGAGTTCTTGATCTCTCTATCAAAATTAACCATTGCTGAGTGATTTTATGGATAGCACTGGCGCTCTACAGGTCTGTATTCTAAATTATGAGGAATTCTAGCTAGTTACCTCGACTATAGTCTAGTCAGCAAATCACAATTGATCTACTTACTCTTTATTTGGAAACATTCATGACCATTCAATTAGATTCGAAACAAAAGTCTGAGCTTACTCATACGCTCCAAAAGTACCTGCAGGATGAACTCGATGTGGAGCTTGGTCAGTTCGACACAGAATTCTTGGTCGATTTCATAAGTAAAAAGTTTGGGGCGGTTTACTACAACAAAGGGATAGAAGACGCTCAAAAAGTCATGGAACGTAAAATGTTAGATATCTCAGATGAGCTTTACGAGATCGAACAAATCGTTGAAATCTAACGTTTAGCCCAAACTTGTTCAAATAATTTGAATAACTCGTTTAATTTGAAATGATGTTACCAATGTAAAGCTTGGTAAATAATATGTTACACAAACTTGGTGTAGGGTACGCTTTTCGAAACTACACTACTCGTTAACATTCGGAAGAGATGCATGGACAACAACGTTAGAAATTACAACCCTTTAGCAAGAGCGATGCATTGGATTTCAGCTCTCGCGGTATTTGGCTTATTTGGTGTAGGCCTGTGGATGGTTGATCTTTCATATTACAGCGAGTGGTACAAAACAGCGCCAGACTATCACCGCTCGGTAGGCATTCTTTTGGCTACTGTTACTGTTATCCGCTTGGTTTGGAAACTAGTTACCGCGTCACCTAAAGTAGAAGGTAAAAGCTATGAAGTTGCAGCAGCGAAGATCGCTCACGGCTTTATGTACATTAACTTAGCGGTTTTATTTATTTCAGGTTATTTGATTTCAACATCAGATGGCCGCGGGATCGACGTATTCAATTGGTTCACTGTACCAAGTATGGGTGAACTGTTTGCAAACCAATCTGATCTCGCAGGAACGATTCACTACTATGCTGCATGGGTACTGATCATCATGGCATCAGTACACGCCTTAGCGGCGATAAAACACCACGTTATCGACAAAGACGATACGCTACGAAAAATGATAGGAGCTTCAAAATGAAAAAGTCAATTATCGCTACAGGATTAGCATTTGCAATGGCAATGCCTTTCGCTGCGAACGCCGCTGATTACGTGATTGATACAAAAGGTGCGCATGCTTCAGTTAACTTTAAAGTTAGCCACCTGGGTTACAGCTTTATCCAAGGTCGTTTTAACACATTCTCAGGTGACTTCTCATTTGATGAAAGCAACGTTGAAGCGTCTACAGTAAACGTAACGGTTGATACTACAAGCCTTGATTCAAACCACGCAGAACGTGATAAGCATATCCGTAGCGGCGATTTCATCGATGCTGGTAAGTTCTCTGATGCGACATTCAACAGCACGAAAGTTGTTGATAAAGGCGACGGAAAACTTGAAGTAATGGGTGACCTTAAACTTCACGGTGTAACTAAGCCTATCGTTATCGAAGCTGAATTCATCGGTGCTGGTCAAGACCCATGGGGCGGTGAGCGTGCAGGTTTCGTTGGTACAACTCGTCTAGAACTTGCTGACTTCAACATTCCAGTAATGGGCGCTTCAAGCTATGTAGATATGGATCTGCACGTTGAAGGTGTAAAGAAGTAATCTAGCTTTCTAGCTTTCTAGTTTTCTAGCTTTCTGACAGGTATCAACATTTTTTAGAGACATCAAAAGTTTGGTCGATACTAAATTGGTCAGCAGCTAGTTAGCTAGTTGGTAATAGGGAAAGTAGCAAAACAGCTAGAAATAAAAGTAGAGAAAGGCGCAAAGTTTTCACTTTGCGCCTTTTTTATTGAGGTAAATGGCCACGCGTTTAGGTCTGTTTTGTGTCAAACCTTTTACAGCGTCTTAAGCCACCATTTACTTCTGCCAGTCAACGTTGCCATGACTGAGTTATCTAATTGAACTACTAATCCCTAATAGTTCAACTTACGATTAGTTAAGCCGTTTCTAGTTCAGCTTGAGGAACCACGTTTAGTCGGTCACCGTAGATTGGACGTAGTGCTTGCATCACTTCAATGCGAGTTAATACACCGACCATTACGCCATTTTCTAACACTGGCAGCATATGTGGTTGGCTTACTTTCATCGCTTTTGCACGCTCTTCTAGAGAAAGAGAAGTCAGGCGAGTTGCGAAGCCCATGCTTGTAGTCGGGTACAGTTGTTCTTTGTCGATGCATAGGAACTCAGCAACGTCGACTAACTTGTCGTTTGCATCGATAGCCACAACGTCACGGCTCATTAGGTCTACGACTTTCTGACCTTTTGTCGGGATGTAATCTTGGCACCAAAGGTCAACCATTACGTCGTGAACAGAGAAGATACCCACTAGACGACCTTCAACATCGCAAACAGGAGCGCTAACAAGTTGAGCGTCTAGAAGGGAATCAATTGCGACTGATGTAGGCATTTCTACGCTCAGTGTAATTGGTTGGGTGTTCATGATTTGCTTGATAGTCGTTGCTGTGTTCATAGTGATTTCCTTAACTGACGTAATTTCTGTTGTTTGTGTAATTGCTGTAATTTTTGCTGCTTTCAGCTGCGGGCGACGGTAAATGCTCCAATTGGCTAAGCCGACCAATACTGAACCACCTACAATGTTGCCGACCGTCACTGGTATTAAGTTTGCGGTGACAAATTTCATGATGTTTAAGTCTGCGTACTGAGCAGGCGTTGCTCCGATTTGCATCCAAAAACTCTCTGGTGCGAATGTTTGAATCGTGATGCCTAGTGGAACCATGAACATATTCGCCACACAGTGTTCAAAGCCTGAGCTAACGAACATTGCAACAGGTAATACGGTCATCATTGCTTTGGTCATGGCGTTCGCAGAGCTGAACGTTAACCAAATCGCTAAACACACCAATAAGTTACAAAGCACACCCAAAGCAAAAGCTTGAACAGGGCTGTGGTGTAGCTTGTGTTGAGCAATGTTCAGAGCGTTTAAGCCCCATTGACCGCCATCCAGTTGATATAAGCCTGCTGCGCTTACCAAAGCCAATAGGAACATGGCACCGATGAAGTTACCGACGTAGACCTTGCCCCAGATAGACAGCATCTTAGTGAAGGTGATTTGCTTGTTAGCCCATGAAATGCTTGATAACACTGAACTGGTAAACAGCTCGCCACCGCAAATCACAATCAGGATTAACCCCATACTGAATGCAAGACCGCCGGCTAAACGACTCAATCCCCATCCAGCATCAGCGCTACCCGTGGTCACCGTGATGTAGAATAAAAAAGCAAGCCCGATGAATGCGCCAGCCATGATTGCCAAACTCAATGTCATGCTGCTGGTTTTATTTGCTTTGCTTAATGCAAACTTCTCGGCTTCCGCCATCATTTCTGTTGGCGAGAACAGTTGCTGATTTTCAGAAGTGCTGGTTGCCATATCCCCCCCTTGAACAATCCGTCATGTGTAATTCCTAGTGTTAATGACTTGGTTAATCCGTAATGGTTAATCAGTAATGTTTTGCAGGGCTCGTTTGTGTCCTGCCATTCCAGATTAGGGGGTTGAGGGGTAGAGGTAAAATTGATAATTTTTAGAAACCACATCAAAATTATTGATATAGATTTGGTTACGCGTAGAATGAAATTAATTGCTCATCGGCTTAACAAAAAACGAGCAGCAGGACATAAGTTATTAAAAGAATTAAGGATGAATTTTGCGTTATTCATTAAAGCAACTCGCGGTATTTGATGCAGTGGCGGATTCCGGGAGTGTTAGTCAGGCAGCAGACAAGTTGGCGTTGACTCAGTCAGCGACAAGTATGTCTCTTGCACAGTTGGAAAAAATGCTCGGCAGGCCTTTGTTTGAAAGGCAGGGCAAGCAAATGGCTCTTACTCATTGGGGTATGTGGCTAAGGCCTAAAGCGAAGCGTTTACTGCAAGATGCGCAGCAAATTGAGATGGGTTTTTATGAGCAGCATTTACTAAGTGGAGAGCTCAAACTCGGTGCAAGCCAAACACCAGCGGAACACCTTGTTCCTGACCTCATCAGTATTATTGATAACGACTTTCCTGAGATGCGAATCTCGCTCGGCGTGCAAAGTACTGATGCGGTTATTGATGGCGTATTAGATTATCAATATGACTTGGGTGTTATCGAAGGTCGTTGTGATGACAACCGAGTTCACCAAGAAGTGTGGTGTACCGACCATTTAACGGTGGTTGCATCGGCTCATCACCCGTTTGCGAAGCGTGAACGAGTCAGCTTGGCACAATTAGAACAAGCAAAGTGGGTATTACGCGAACATGGTTCGGGTACTCGCAAAGTTTTTGATAGCTCTATTCACCATTTAATTGGCGATCTCGATGTATGGCGAGAGTATGAACACGTTCCTGTTTTAAGAAGTTTGGTTGCAAACGGCCCATATTTAACGTGTTTACCTTATCTAGATGTCGAACAGTTTGTTGAGTCTGGTCAACTTGTGACGTTGAATGTTTCTGAGCTTGAAATGGAAAGAACCTTGTCCTTTATTTGGCGTGCTGACATGGCAGAGAACCCACTTGCTGAATGTATCAAGCGTGAAGGTAAGCGCATGATGAAAGGCAAACGGTCGGTTCTTTAGCCGCTATTCAACACCAATGCTAATAACTAAATGTGTTGAATAAGCGATTCCGGTCTCTATCTGGTGATAAATGAACAACTTCATACATTATTAATGTGATCGTGATCGGCTAAATAAGGGCTATCTTCCCATAGTATGCTTACTTGATTTTAAGTGAGGCTAAATCCGGTTGCGTTCAATTACGTAATTAGGCTTTAGAAATAGTATGAGTACACTAGTCGCGATTTCATTAACAACAGGTATTTTGTCAGGTCTATGGGGATGGATTGCTATCTCTTTCGGCTTATTGTCATGGGCAGGTTTCTTAGGTTGCACCAGTTACTTTGCTTCGCCAACAGGCGGCGTTAAAGGACTTGCAGGTAGCCTATTGACCAACATGACTGGCGTATTCTGGGCAATGGTGATTATCGAAAGCTCAACCTTCGCAGGGTTAGAGATTTTAGGCTACATGATTACTGCTATTGTGGCTTTCTTTATGTGTATTCAAGCGAAACAAGCGTGGCTAGGTTATATCCCAGGCACCTTCATTGGTTGCTGTGCGACGTTTGCTGCAGGTGGTGATTGGCAACTTGTAGTGCCATCTTTACTGCTTGGTGGTGTATTTGGATACTTGATGAAAGCAACGGGGCTATGGCTTCACGAGAAATCGACTCAATCTTCGGAAGTTGTTGAACAACACGCTAAACAGGCAAAGGCTTAATTCGTTAACCTAACCTTAGTTAGTCACTGTGAACTCTTGCAAGATAACCCCCAATTAATTTGTATATCGATTTATACAGGCACACCGTTTGGTGTGCCTTTTTTGGTTGAGGCGACTAGCTAAATATTTCATCAGTAGAGCAACTGATAGCATCTATAAAACAAATTATGTTTAGGTATTTCCATTCGCCATGGTGATCACGCGTTTTAATGTCCACCTTAATAAAAGCGGAATGCATTCTTGTCCTTGATTCTCGCAATGAGAAACAATGGCGAGTGCAAGGTCGGGTTTTGCATGTTTCTTCAATACCTTGGCAACCACTTTCTTTGGAGGGATAGGGTGATCGTATGGAATCTTAACCATGTCACGGAAAAAGCTCTCAAATCCATTCATATATAGGTAATGCTCGATATCTTTATCTGGCAGTTCCGTGAGTCGATGTCTTTCCTGATCATTACCAAGCTTCGATAGCACCGTTGCTGCGTATTTTTTACCCGCCGCATCGCCGTCAGTTACCACATGCCAATCGATGCCAAACTCTTGCGCGACCTTAATCAGTGCCTTAAGTCCTGATTGGGCGAACTCAATAATCTGCACACCTTCCGCTGCTAGGTTATAGCCACATTGGTTGGCAAGTTCATTGAACAACCAAACCTCGGTTTCACCTTCTACTAATAGCCAACAGCGAGCAAATAGTGCCCCAGAGCGGTGGAAACGGATATGAAAACCAATTCGTCGAAGTTCATCCTTACTGAAATGGTTCATGTTGAGTTGATTGGCGATGGTTTTGTCTGACTGACGAACCAAGCGACGAATCGATTGAAGTGGGACCGCCGCAAGTAGGTCGCCACTGTTGGTGGTCAGGATTTTCTGCATGGGCAATTTCTGCATCAAGCTCCAAGCTCTTGCCAAGTGTGTTGGGTGCAATCGACCTTCTGGATCTTCAAGGATCAACAGAGGGCGCGCACATCGCCTTAAGTCGTTTGGCCCTTTAGCTTGTAGATAAGCGTTAAGTAACCCCATGAATAATAAGCGAGTTTGTTTGTTCTTGGTCTCTTCGACGAGTTGATGAATACTCTGATCATTGGTACCCGCAGAATAAAGCAATCCGTCTCGCTGTTTTCTAGGGTTACGACGAGAAGTACTTTTGAAAGAAAAATAGTGCTCAATCAAACTTTGCATCGACTCTAGGCTACTGCGCATTTCACCTTTATTAACATGTCCGGGTATCGCCATAAGACGGCGGCAGGTGTTGTCTATTCGTTTTTCTATTCTTGCTTGTCGACCATTACCGTTATTGGCGCCGTTTCCATTTGTTGTGCCATTGCTCGTGTGATGGTTCCCGTTCCCGTTCCCGTTTGAATTTGCATTAGTTGCGTGAACATTAGTCGGCAGGTGAGCATTGTGGTTAAGGGACTTGCCGTTGAAAGGACGATCAAAGTGCCTTGCATCACGCAAACGGATAACGGGATGTAAGGTCATTAATTCTTGAGCAAGCTTTTCTGAATGATGAAGCTTGAGCGGATTACCGTCCAAACCAAGAAATGCATAGTGTGTTGTTGTCTCATACTGTTCTAACGTCGCGCTGATGCGATAGTAGATGCGAAATACGCCAAATTCATCTTGAACCCAAATAGGTTTGAGTTTGCGATAACGACCTGCGTTAAGTTCGCTCTTATCGTTAGCTTTTAAAGCGAGAACAATTTGAAGATGTTGAGACTGCGGGTGTGAAACAGAGTAATCGACATGAAAATCGGTCATTTCAAAGTGATATGGCACACCGTCTGAGGGCAGAATGACGGAAAGGGCATCCAATAATGAAGACTTACCCCAAGTATTTTCACCAATAAGCGTGGTTAGCTCGTCAAACGCGAGTGACATGCGCTTGATACCTCGAAAGCCAGAAATCTCGATTCTTTCTAGTTGCATAGGCTTACTCCTAACGGAAGGCTCTGCTAATTATTTGAAAGCTAACAGATATCTTTAATCATAATCGAAAAATCCAAATCCGGTATGCTCACCTGTCACAAAACCCGTTGTTTATTAATACGGTGCAAAATGAGATTTTTGATCTATCTCGAGTATTTTTTTGCAGTGCAGTTTCATAAAATTCACGATTCTGTCATGATTCTCGACCTAGTATGAAGGGACAAAGAGAGAAGAAAATATGACTAAAAAGAATAAGCCGACAAAAATAGTGTTGGCACACATCAACGACACCCACTCATACTTTGAACCAACCTCGTTACAGCTATCACTTAAAATGAACAACCACATCATTGAACCTTATGTCAGTGCTGGTGGCTTTGCTCGAATTTCAACACGCTTCAAACAAATAGAACAAGATGCCCAGCGTCAGAAGGTTGGAACCTTGTTCTTGCACGCTGGTGACTGCTTCCAGGGCACGTTGTACTTTTCCTTATTCAAGGGAAAAGCCAATGCCGATTTGTTGAATGCCCTTAATATAGATGCCATGACGCTCGGTAATCACGAGTTAGACATGGGTAATGAGCCCGTTGCGATTTTCGCGAAAAGAATCAAATTCCCGCTGTTGGCCGGTAACTGGAATCTATCGAATGAGGATATCAATAAAACTCATACGCTAGCGGACAACGACATTGTTAAGCCTTATCTGCCTGAAACACGAAGTGCTTCTTTTATAACGAAAGAGTTTGATGGCGAGAAGGTCGCAATATTCGGCTTAAGCATCGACAAGATGGCAGGCATCGCTAACCCAGATATCGATACACCGTTTGAAAATGCTTTGGAAACAGCAAAAGGGACCATTGAGCAAATCCATCAAGCAGGTATCAACAAGATTGTGTTACTTAGCCATCTTGGTTACGAAGCTGATTTAGAGTTAGCAGCCAACGTAACAGGTATTGGTGTCATCGTTGGTGGTCATAGTCATCGCTTACAAGGTGATTTCTCTGATATCGGCTTAGTTAAAGATGATGAATACGGTGTGAAAATTGGCGATACCTATGTTGTGCAAGCGGGTTTCCACGCCATGAGCTTAGGACACTGCGAAATCGAGTTCGATTCTCAAGGCAAAGTGACGCACTTCAATGGTAAAAACGAACTGTTATTAGGCCGTCGACTCTTTATAGACGCGAAACTGAGTGAAGTAGGGCAAGACGATGCCCACGATATGGCGTGTGAGTTTTTAAACAATCACCCTAATATTGCAGTGTGTAAGAAAGATCCTGAGCTGCAGAGCATTCTGACGGATAAATACCAGCCGCGAGTTCGAAAGCTTCAGCAACAAGTGATTGCTCATGCAGACACTAAACTTCGCCATGTACGTATTCCAGATGCTAAAGGCCCGAGTCAACTAGCCCCCTTGGTTGCTCAATCATTTCACCATCTAATGAACAAGAAAGGGCATCAGGTTGACTTTGCCATTCACAACGCCGGTGGTGTAAGAAATTCACTGAACAGCGGCGATGTCTCTGTTGCCGATATTGCCGGAAAACTACTACCGTTTGCTGTACCTATTGGTGTGTATGAAGTAAAAGGTGAAACGATCGCTGGCATGCTTGAAGGTGCAATCAATAACGCGATTGATAATGGTGTCGTGGGCACAGGTTCAGGTAGCTTTCCTTATACACATAATTTGAGGTTTTGTTACCACAAAGAAGCGCCTATAGGACACAGGATTCACCATCTAGAAATTCACTCTGATGATTCAGGTTGGCAAGCTGTTTCTCGCAACCGTATTTACCGGGGCGCGTCGTCAGCCTATACAATGAAAGGCAAAGAGGGCTATAACGCTGTGTTGGATATGATCGGTGATGGCACGGTCACCACTGACTCTATGGCAGACTGCTTCATCGAGTTTCTGCAAGACCACCCAGAGTCGCTTCAACTCAATGAACCGTTGAATTGCATGGAGTGTTTTAGATAACTAAAGCTGATACTGATATTTAACACTATTACTTTGGGTTATTTATAAAATTGGCATTGTTTATGCTTTATCTCTGCAGGTCGCCTTCTTGTGGAGATATGCATGGATAAGAAAGATTGGTTAGATGCGGTAGCGGTTGTCGGTTGGGTATCAGTTTGGTCAGCGTTAGTGTATTTAATACCTGCCGCAGGGCTGTAAATTGCTCTTTTTGCAACTTCATTACGCAGTGCAATAGTGTGTTTGACTTGCGAATTTATTCTTAGAATCAATTCGCGTGTCTATTTGACAAAGTGGCATCAATCAGAAAGGAGCGTTTGCTCCTTTTTTGCTTTTTCCGTGCAAATTTATATAGACGAAACACAACCAGAGGATTATTATCCACGCGTTTGGGGAGTAGTTAGCGCAAGTTTACATATCGTCATCTCGTTAGGCCAAGAGTCTATCCGGTATGTAAAAGTGAAATCCCATATTTCACTTCAACGAGACCAACGCAATCACAGTCAAGATCCGTAATGGAGCTTGATATGCTTTGTTTGCGGAAGGTCTTTGTACAGTTCTTCCGCCCGGAGGAATAATGAACTCAACTCAATCTCTATTATCTACAAATAGTGAATCCTTTTTTTCATCGCCAATCATGACGACTTATGCGGGCTTTTTCCTGCTAACGGTTATTCTCGTCTCTATTGATATCTATCAGACTCGTGGCGGTAACGTTACTATCAAGAAAGCGGCAATCTGGAGTGTTTTCTGGTTTGTACTTGCGTTTTTGTTTGCTGGCTCGATTTACCTATTTTGGGACATTTATGCGCCGAACAGTGACTACACAGCGCAAAAAGCAACCGTGTCATTCATTACGGGTTACTTGTTAGAAAAATCCCTTAGCGTAGACAACTTGTTTGTTTTTGCGATGATCTTTGCTCAATACCAAGTTCCTGAGCATCTAAGACCTCGTGCGCTTCTTTGGGGCGTAATTGGTGCATTGGTGCTTCGTGCAATTATGATCGCACTAGGCGCACAGCTATTGGCGGAATATCACTGGGTGCTTTACGTGTTCGCTGCGTTCTTGATTGGTACAGGTATTAAGCTGGCATTAGACAAGGGCGAAGAGGAGAGTGTGAATACTCTGCCTGAAAAGCTACTTCGTAAAGTGATGCCGGTAACAGAGGACTTCCATGGCCCTGCATTAATGGTTAAACAGGGTGCTAAATGGGCATTCACTCCAATGATGTTGGTCATCGGTGCGATCGCAGTCATGGACGTGATGTTTGCATTAGACTCTATCCCTGCGATCTTTGCGGTAACACAAGAACCGTTCTTGGTACTTGCGGCTAACGTGTTTGCGTTACTTGGTCTTCGCTCGTTGTATTTTGTACTGCAAGGTATGATGGACAAGTTCATCTATTTGAAACCCGCGCTTTCATTCATCATGGTGTTCATTGGTGTGAAAATGCTTCTGGTTGATAGCGAGTGGGCTATCCCAACTTACTGGTCATTGGCGGTATTGGTTTCTACGATGACGATTGCGGTTATAGCGTCGGTTTATGCGAAGAAGCCAGGCATTGAACAAGTAAATTAAAAACAAATATAACTTATCGAAAAGTCGATAATGAACACGTGGCTGATGAAGTGGAAAATTTATTTATGTAAATTTTCTGTGACATTGGCCACTGTTGTTTGCGGGGTATTTGTACTAAATGCATGATTTAAACATTATATTGAATTTGTACTCACATAATCTGCATATCTATTTTGTGGCATTGTTAATGGTTTGTTTTATTAGAAAAACTAATCCCAAAATCTAATTTTAGTCATTTTTTAACCTGCAAAAGATCACCTATTATTCTTGTCATCAGAACGAAACACATTAATAAATTTATAGAGAGGCAATCATGGCTCAAGCAGTACAAATGAATACTATCGCTGTTCCTAACTCTATGGATAAGAAAACCTACTCGGTTAACTTCAAAGGATTGATTGCACACATTTTCGATATTCTTTTCGTAGACAACTCTCCACGTAGTTACTACGCAAGCGACCTATCTGGTCACATGCAACGCGATATCGGTATTAACCGTTAATCTCAGCGTTAACATGTAAATATAGAATTTTAAGAAAACGCCAGCTTCTAAAGCTGGCGTTTTTGTATCTGAAATAAACTCAATCTCTTCGTAAACTAAGCACCTGAAAGAAAAACCTAGGCATAACGGTCTGTATTTGAGCGCCATTCAATTCGCTTTGTACAAGGATCTCGGTATGTCACACGCCAAACGCAATTCATCATTGATTAAACTTTGTTTATTTGCCTTACCGATCGGCTTCTATTCCTCAGTGTCGCTTGCACAAACCTGGAGTAATGAAGGCCAGCCCGCACAGGTTATCGAGCTCTTCACCTCTGAAGGTTGTTCAAGTTGTCCTCCCGCTGATGCGTATCTAAGTACATTTGAAGATGACCCACAACTGTGGACACAAGTCATTCCTCTCGCTTATCACGTCGACTATTGGGACTACCTCGGTTGGGGGGATAAGTTCGCGAGCAAGGCGTTCAGTCAGAAGCAACGACTGTATAAAGCTTACGGCTTAACAAGTGGGGTTTACACGCCGGGCTTTGTTGTCGATGGAAAAGAGTGGCGCGGTTACTTTAACTGGTTAGACAGAACGTTACCTTCTCTTAAACAACAAAATAACCCCAAGCTAACGGTCAACCATAAAGGCGATACGTTCAGCGTAAGTTACGAAGGCAAAGGTGATTATGTGGCACATATCGCTCTATTGGCGATGAACGAAGTCACCAGCGTTAAGGCGGGCGAGAACAGGGGTAAGAAACTCGAACATGATTTTGTTGTGGTTTACGATGGTTATCAGCGTGGTGAGTCTGAATGGCAATTTAATATCAATTTTGAGCCACTTGTCGCTACACCAGACGCAGTCGCTGTTTGGTTAACCGAGCCGAATTCGTATGCACCGGAACAAACGGTAGCAGGTTGGCTGAACTAACTGCAACCCACGACAATTGTGTAGCTGGAATACTCTTAGACGAAGTTGGTACGGCGAGTATCGAGGTTCTCACATCGATAACTTCGCTTCTGACGGATATTAATCAGTGAAATAGAAGCGAAAGGGCGATTTAGTTACGTAATACTGCTGAAATACGTTAATATAGCGCGCTATTATTTTAGCTTTGAGTTCCTGCAATTAATGACTAACACCACTACACCAACCAACTTCTCTGATCTTGGCTTAATCTCTCCTTTGATGGCTCGTTTATCTGAGCTTGAATACCAACAGCCAACGCCTATCCAAGCGCAAGTTATTCCAAGTGTGTTAGCAGGACGCGATTTAATTGCAGGCGCAAATACCGGTTCAGGTAAAACCGCAGCATTTGCACTTCCACTGTTACAAAAGATTCATGAAGATGCCCCTCTGGACCGTCGTTCAGGCAAAGGTAACTTTGTTTCTGGCCTTATCTTGGTTCCTACTCGTGAACTTGCTAAGCAAGTGGCTGACAGCGTTAAATCTTACGCTGTGCATTTCAATGGCGCGATTAAAACGGTTTGTGTGTTTGGTGGTGTATCGGTAAACACTCAAATGCAGGCGCTACGTGGCGGCACTGATATCTTGGTGGCAACACCGGGTCGTCTGCTTGACCTTATTTCAAGCAACGCTATCAAGTTAGACAAAGTGAAAACGTTAGTGCTTGATGAAGCTGACCGAATGCTAAGCCTAGGTTTTACCGAAGAACTTGATGCAATCTTGAAGCTCTTGCCGAGCAAAAAACAAACCTTGTTGTTCTCTGCAACTTTCCCAGAGCAAGTTAAAACGCTGACTCACGAACTTCTAAGCGATCCAATTGAAGTTCAACTTCAAAGTGCCAATGCGAGCACACTGGTTCAACGTGTATTCGAAGTAGAAAAAGGTCGCAAGACAGCGTTACTCGCACACCTAATTCAACAACATGAATGGCGCCAAGCTCTGATCTTCGTTAATGCGAAGAACAGCTGTGAGCACCTAGCAGACAAGCTTTACAAGCGCGGTATCATCGCAGAAGTATTCCACGGCGATAAAGGGCAAGGTTCACGTACTCGTATCCTAGAAGATTTCAAATCTGGCGAGATTGACGTTCTGATCGCGACAGACATCGCGGCACGTGGTCTGGATATTGAGAAGCTTCCAGTGGTAATCAACTTTGACTTACCGCGTAGCCCGTCAGACTACATGCACCGTATCGGCCGAAGTGGTCGTGCAGGTGAAGTTGGTCTTGCGTTATCTCTGATCGATCACGAAGATTACCACCACTTCAAAATCATCGAGAAGAAGAACAAGATTCGTCTTGAGCGTGAGCAAATTGAAGGCTTTGAAGTGGATGAAGAAGCGACAGCTGAACTGATCGCAGCACTAAAACCTGTTGCGCCACCGGCCGGTACTGGCCAGAAGAAAAAGAAGAAGAAAGCTCCAAAAAACCAAGATGTGTGGCTGAACAACAACTGATCTTGAGTCAGCAAGCCATATAAATCAATAAGTAATAGACATTCAAAAGGTGCTTAATTGCGCCTTTTTTGTGTCTGTAGGGCTGGGATTTGAGTCGTTAATAAACGACTGTTGCAGTGTTAAACAACCCGATAAGCCGTTCGAAGGATAGCGTCCTCCATAAGAGATTCGGCGATTTAACGCTTTGCTCATAACCTGTTCGGGTTTTGAGCAATTGGGTAACCGCGTGAAGACCTCGATTAAACAATTAGTGCTGGCCACTTCATTTTTCCTGTTTACCCAACACTCTTCTAGTGCTGCTGAATTTGAGGTTAAAGGGGTTAATAAAACTCTCACCGAAAATGTAGAATTATATTTAGAACCTTTAGCCGATGTTCCTGCATCACAGCTATCGAAAACGAAGCTATCTAAACGTATTCAAGATGCACTCAACCCTTATGGTTATTATCACCCACAGCTCGATATCGACCTCAATGATTCTGATAACGTGATCATTAACATCGATTCTGGTCCTGTCATGCGCATCGCAGAATCGATAGTAAAAATAACAGGTGAAGCTAGCCTAGATGCGGAGTTCATCAATATACTCAATCAAAGCAAGTTAGGCTCAGGTTTAACTTTGTCTCACCAAGAATATGACCAAACTAAGCGTGCGATTTTCTCTTTAGCAAAGCGGAAAGGTTATTTTGACGGCAGGTTTATCGAGTCAGAGATTGAAGTTATTCCTAGCGAGAACATCGCGAATATACACTTGTATTTTGCAAGTGGTCCACGCTACAAGTTCGGTTCTATAAGTATTCCTGATGATGGGGTTGACCCTACTCGTATCGAGAAAATACCCACCTTTAAAAAAGGTGATGACTTTGACACCATCAAGTTAGGTGAACTGCAATCTGATTTGTCAGACACTCAATGGTTTCGAAGTGTCATCGTACATGGTGACTTTGACAAACTTGATGACAACCTAGAAGTTCCAATTGAAATCATTGCCGAGCCAAGTTCTCGAAATATCGTGCAGGTCGGTGGCGGCTATTCTACAGATCTCGGTTTACGCGCCTCTCTCAGTTGGTCAAAGCCTTGGTATAACCGGAGAGGCCACAGCTTTGAAACACAGACATATTTGTCTGAACAGGAGCAATCACTTCAGTTGGGGTACAAAATCCCCACAGAGAAAGTCACAACGGATTACTTTGGTATTCAGTTTGAATCGAAACGAATTGATCATCGAGACACCAATAGCTTTACAAACGATCTTAAGTTCGAACGTTACTGGCAATTAGACAGTGATTGGCAAAGCACCATTTATGTCAAATACTTGCACGAACAGTACCGTCAGGCGTCTGAGGAAGAGCAATCGCAATTACTGTTACCTGGCATCAGTTTTTCTCAGGTTGATCGTAAAAATGATCAGTTGGAGCTCAATCATCGACACATCTATTCTGTCGAGTATTCTGACCCTAGTCTGTTCTCTGACTCAAGGCTGTTGCGGTTGGAAGGAAACAGTGTCCTTTCATGGGATATTAGTGACAGGCAGAAGCTCCATTTCCGCTCCAACGTAGGCATCAACATTGCCAAATCATTATCTGATGTGCCGTCGTCACTGCGGTATTTTGCTGGTGGCGATGGAAACCTGCGAGGTTATGGTTACGAATCTATCTCCCCTAGAGACGAGAATGGTGAACTAACGGGGGCACGTTATATGTTAACTGCTGGGCTCGAATATCAGCATCAAGTCTATCGTTCAATTTGGTTGGGCGCATTTCTTGATGTGGGTGATGCATTTGATCAACAAGCGGATTGGAAGCGTGGGACGGGCGTGAGTTTGATTTGGAACTCACAGTTAATGCCAGTTAAGCTCGATTTTGCTTACGGCTTAGATGCGCCTGAAGGCGACGAATTTCGTATTCATTTTTCCTTTGGTACTCAATTCTGATTTTTGTACGCTGTTTATGCACTCGCGAGGATGCGAACCATCTAATAGGATTCAAGTAAATCGAAAGAGCGTAATAACCTTTGTGCTTTAGCAAACACAAAGGTAAAAACAATGAAAAAGCTACGATTCGGTGTATTTGGTAATATGGGCCCTGAAGCAGATGCTCTGTTCCAAGATATCGTCGCCAAGAAAGAAATTGAACACGGCGCACTTAAAGACTAAGACCACATGGCCATGATAGTGGTGAAAAACTCAGATATCCCCGATCGATCTGAAGTGATTAACGAAGGCGGTACCGATCCTGTGCCTGAACTGATTGAGTCAGCGTGCATTTTAGAACATGCCAATGTTCAGTTTGGCGTAATGACCTGTAACACCGCTCATTACTTTAGACCTGAGGTTCAAAAGCACACCAACGTTTATATCGTCGACATGCTTCAAACCACCGTTGATCAAATCAAAGAGCAGAACTCTGAATCTGTTGTTGGTATTTTATGTACCAACGGCACATACAATTCGGGAATCTATGATCGTTACCTAACGGACGCGAATCTGGTGTTCGTTAAGCCAGATTCCTTTGAGCAAGAGCATAACGTGCATAGTGCTATCTATGGTGAAGTAACCGGTGAGATGACAGAGTGTGGACAAGCAATCCGAGAAACCAACGGGATCAAAGCGGGCGAGTTTGAGCGTAATGCCGCACTGCTTGCTGTAGCGATTCAATCCATCGTAGAGAAGGGCGTTGATACGGTTATTTGGGGATGCACGGAACTTCCTTTGGTTAGAAAGCAACTTGAAACGGCATTTCCAACAGTCACTTTTATTGATCCTATGGAAGCGGTAGCTGAGCGTGTCGTTGATATTTACCGTCTCGCTGAGCAATATGTGGAGCGTGGACATGTGGATTACAACATTAATGATGTTAATTCGATCTTCACAACGCTTGATATGGTGAACTACGTAGCCCAAAGAGCGATGACCTACCGTCTATAAGCTCAGATACGTGTATTTGAAACATGAGAAAGCCGCGAATTACGCGGCTTTTTTACATTTGGACTGGAGAAAATTAAAAATTAAGATTCGAAGCTGAACACTTAAAGCTCGAACTCGCCATTCATTTTTCGAAATAACCAATCAGGTACCTTGTTCCATGAACTGTAGTTCGGGTTCTTAGTATGGATTTGTTCCTCTGAAGCCCAGATGGTGTCACCTGATTGTTCTCGCGACACAGCCCAGAACAACTCCTCTTTCTGACGTGTTAAGTAGTGTGTCACTTGCTTCGCAAACTCTTCACTGTCAACCAACACCCCAAACTCAACGTTGAGAAAGTCTGATCTTGGATCGAAGTTAGAAGAGCCAATATAGGTGACACGCTCATCTAAAATTACTGTCTTGTTGTGGTAGTAGGTATCAACATGAAAGTAGTGATCATCATTGATCGCTTGGCTTTTGTACTCATAGATACTTACGCCCTTGTCGAGTAGAGTCTCACGGTGTTTTTCGTAATACGCAGGCACAAAGCCCGAATCATTAGAAGCCGATGAATTCGTCAGTAAGGTGACTTCGGCTTCGCTCTCTCTAAGTGCATCGACGAATACAAACTTGTTATCGCTTGGCACCATATAAGGCGTAGAAATAATAACCTTAGAAGGTGTCGGTACTTTTTGCTTCATCAAGTGTTCAATACGTTGGCGAAAGTAGGGCTTGTTGTCATTGAGTTTCTCCAGTGAGTCAAATACCGGCGTGACAGAGGCTGAAATGAACTTCGGTTGGTTTAAGCTCTTTATCTGCCTTTCGACTTCAGACGTGATCAATGCTTGATTCTTTTCACCTTTGTTCAACGCTTTGGTGAACGCTTGGTATTGCTCTTTCTCTTTGATTTTAATGCGTTCTTGAATTGGCACTACATGCTCACTGTTCCACAACGCTTGGTAGTTTCGGTCGAAAGCAGCAATCACGTCGCCTTTAAACAGCACATCCATATCAAAGAAGTTGGCACTTTCGCTGTAGCCAAAGTAGTCATCACCGATGTTGCGCCCACCGAGGATCATCGATTGGTGATCAACGTTAAAGTATTTCTCATGCAGTCGATTATCTAACTGTTTTTGATGAGTAGAGAAGTTGAGCGCACGACCAATCCAGCCAGCTTTACGTGACTCAAAAGGGTTGAACAGTCGAATCTCAATATTGGCGTGTGAGTCCAACTCCGCAAGCCATTTGTCATTGAATACCAACAAGTCATCCAGTGTGAGGCGCACGGCCACATCGCGGTCAGCGGCGTGTTTCAGCTCGTTTAACAGCATCAGACCCAGAGTGTCGTTTTCCCAAGAGAAGTAAGTCATATCAATCGAGTGTTTTGCTTGGCGAACCAGATCAATGCGGCGCGCAAAGGCTTCAGGCGCACTCGGGATCAAATAGACTTCGGCTTGATGTTCTGTGCTTTGCCAGTTAGCTTCGAAGTCAGGTTCAACATCGGGGTAAGGTTGGGCGCAGCCAGTAACTAAGATCGACAAAAATAGCACTATCAGCGCGTGAATACGTGTGAAGTACATTGTGATGTTCCGTAAAAATAGGGTATAGGTGACAATGGCCAGACAACTGGCCATTGTGGGAGTGATTGGTGACTAAGCGTTAGTTCTGGTTAAGAACTTCGTAATCAGGCATGTATTTTAAGGTTAGCCCAAGATCATTTAAGCCTTGAAGTCTACCGTTAGGCATACTGCCATCTTCAGATTCGTTGAATAGAGCATCCCAATCGTCTTCAATGGTTATTTGACCATCACCATCGACGAACATTACGTTATCTTGTTGCTGGCTGTACTCGTAGTCTGTAAACAGATTGTCGCTGAACCATAGGCGAGACATGTCGTTCATCAGAGCTTGGTCTTTTGAACTTAGGCTCACTTCTGAACCGTCTAGTTTATACGGTTTGTTGAAAACAAACGGCAGTTCTGAACCACCACAAGCACCGGAGATACAAGCAAACGTTTTTAGTAGGTCACCGATATCTAAATCACCATCTTCACCTTGAGTGTTGTATGTCCAAACGTTGAAGCTAGGCTTGAACGCAAAATGGTACATTGAAACTGGCGCGTATACGTCTGCATTTTCAGTTGAACGAATCGCTTGGTTACGTGCTGGCGCTTGGAATAGCATGTCATTCATCAGCATTTTGAACTCAGTCATGTTCTGTGTTGCACCACCCAGTTCATTTTCCAACTCAGGCTTGTAGTCTGCAAGTTCCAGTAATTCGTTGTTCATGTCAGAGTTACCTAGGCCAAAAAATAGCTTGGTCACGGCTTCATATGCGGTGGATGGTAGTAAATTTAGCACATCACCGAGTTCAATCTGCGCTTGAACTTCTTCAGCAGACATTGCTGACACCATATCGATAATGCGTTGCTTATTGCCATCAAGTTGCAGCCATACCGCGATTTCTAAACCTCGATTGTTTTCACTTAGCGATTCAAAAGTACCGCTGTCTACATCTTCCTTTAATAGCTCCAAAATGGCCGGAATTAAGAATGTAAGACTAGGCAGCATAGCCATCGTGTCCGCATCTTTTTCATTGTTACCAATGACGGTTGGTACTGAAAGGTTATCCAGCGCAGGTTGTGAGACCAGATGATGACCTTTAGAAAATATTGATTTATATTCGACATAGGGTGCGAAAGGTAACAAGTTTGTCATTGGCGTATTATTGTCATGGCTTAGTAGTGGAATGTCGTTTTGTAACGTCAATACACTTTCGATAACCCAATCTAGTGTTTTGTTGATTGGATCGAGTAATACTTTATCTTGAGCTTCTAAAATCGAACTGAGAGGTAGTTGCTTTTGTAGTTCTATGTAGTTGTCTACACAAACGGTAGTATCCACCTGATCAGGCATCCCATCGACAATCGGCTCTAATACTTCTTTGAAGTCGTCAGAAAATTCCATCAAGATTTTGAGTGCTGATTTGAGTGTATTGCTGTCGCTTTCTATTTGTGAAACACCAGTCGCTTCACAAATAGAAGTACTATTTGTTTCTGCTGAATCATAACTTTGATATTCAAAACCATACGCATTACTTTGCATTATTGAACGTTTGAAGTAACCATTGTCACCGGCGATTGGCTCTTTACCATCGGTTTGTTGAAGTATGCCAACCGACATTGCTCCCGAACCTTGGCCCATCAAAGTGACGTTTTCAGCGTTACCACCAAACTGAGCGATATTCTCGTTAACCCACTGCATAGCACGCTTTTGGTCACCAATACCAAAGTTACCACCAGTTTCGTCTTCAACCCACATTGAACCCAGTAAGCCTAAACGATAGTTAAATGTCACGTAAATAAACGGGTTACCTTCGTCGGCACCTTGCGCTACAACAGTATCACCTTGGATGAGCGGCTCTGCACCAGAACCGTATTCGAAATCACCACCGTGGATGAATACATAAACCGGTAGATCTGCGTCAGCATCTACGCCTGCTGGGCGCCAGATATTGAGGTTAAGGCAGTTCTCATCTTGTGTTTGTGTTGTCGTTTTTAGTTGAGGACAAGCATAACCGAACTGAGTCGCATCCAAAGTACCTTCAACAAGGTTTACAACTTCACTGTGTTCAAAGCGCTGAGCCTCTGCATATTGAATCCCTTTGAAAGATTCAACGGAAGCCAGTTTGTCGTCTTCGGTATTCGAAGTTATAACCAGTTCTTCTATCGTCGCTTTAATCGTTACGTTACCGATTTGAGCATCAAACGGTTTAGCCGGTGCCGGAACTAACGGTTCGGGCTTGTCTGGGAATGGAACAGTAGGGGCACTATCAGTATCGCAACCTGCTAAGGCAGTAGTAATAGTAAGAGCGATCATTGAACGGTATGCAATAGTCATAAAATGAGTTTCCACAATAGTATTCGGCGTAGTCTGTTTCATCGCTATCTGCGTAGATAACAGAACTACAAAATTTCTTATTAAGAACAACCTGGTTTAAGGGCTAGGCTGGTAATCAACGTTCGGTGACTAGAATCGGTAGCCAAGGTTCAATGTCACAGCTGAACGAGTTTCGCCTTTGTTGTACAACATGGTCATGTTGTAGTTTTTGCCGATCTGCTTGTTAACACCTGTTAGGAATGCCCACTGGTCGATATCGACGCCAACGTCATAATCAAATTCGATGTCGTCGGTTTTTACGGTGCCTTGCATACGTGAATTTAAACCTTGGTATTCAGCACCCACGAAAAACTGAGCTCGATAATCGACTAATTGGTAACCCAGCATGGGTTGAACCGTCACAATGCCATCACCCCAATCATCCAACCCTTTCAGGCGTGTTTGGGAGTAAGTACCCGTCACTGAGGCAAAGAATTCTTTGTAACCAACAGATAATGTGGTGCCCGCGCCGCGTAAGTCATATTCAAGATGAAGTGGTACATTCAAACGACCACTGTTACATAAGGCAGAGACACCTTCGCAAAGTGCGTTACCTAGCCCTGGCAATTTGTTATTGAGCTTGTCTTTTAAGTATTCACCTGCGGCGCCGGTATAAGAGGCGTCAATATTCGCATCAACGTTTACCTTTCCTACGTACCCGAATACATTCCAGAATGGCAAGATATTTACGTCGCCGCGTATCGAAACACTTTCCGCTTTGACCGTCGCAACACTGTCTTCCGGGTCAAATAAATCATTCAAGCGCACTCCACCAATCACGTAATCTGTCATGGGTATATCCATATCTTGATTGCGATAAGCCACTGATACGCCGAATGGAAGGGGTAAATCGATACCTTGACGACGCACCATGTCACCCATTAAAGGGAATACTCGATCTAACTTAACACTCGCTTCTTGCATACGAGGATCTGAAACTTCTTTTAGACGCTCTTCATGCAGGACATTAACGCCGTTGTCGTCTTCATAAATTGCGACGGGTTCAGTTACAGCGCTCATGGTCATCGGTTTCGTTTTAGACGTACCCTCGATGTTAGTTGTCTTACGTTCAATAACGACTTTACCAGAGTCTAACGTTTGGAAATCAATCACTTGGTAATAGGTATCGACTTTTGACTTACCAAGATTAAATGGCTTGTCGTTGGTGATTACCATGCGTTTTGGTGTGCCGCCTACAAGTTCAATATCAACATTCAAGAAACGGAAATAGGCGATGTCTTGTGGTAAGCCGTATTTCGAATAGTTGAAGCTAATGGTCACGTCGCCGTTGTCTTTTTCATTGACTTTCACTGACGATGGATCGAAGCTTTCTGCATAATTTCTTAGTCGATACTCAGTGCGCGTAAACTCTTCAATTTCATCGATCAGTTTTTCGTTTTCATCCAGCTCTTGCGGGTTGTATTTGATGCGCAGGTCGATGTTGCCTTTGCTGTCTGTGTTTTTTATCAGATAGACGCTTGAGTCACGAACCTCATCGCCAATTTGTATGGTTCGATGTGCGTGTTCAACTAGGTGTTCGCCCTGTACGAGCGAACTGATTGCTAGCTTTGGTAAATCATGACTGATGCCATATTTGTCAAATAGTGCTCGACCTTTTTCCATAACTTCGCTGTAAGTCTTGGTTTCTGCCGCAGACGCAAAATTGGGGGTGGTAAGTAATAGGGCGCTCGCTAACACAGAAAGAGTATGGGTCTTACAGGCGCTGGTGCGTATTTCAAAAAAACTCATGACGGTTTCCACGCTGAGTGGCCTCAAACCTTCGAGACTCAAACAGTCGATGTAATACTGAACGTCGTGTTCAGTTGTTATGTATTTATCCGTTAGGATTGCTAGTGTGAATGTCGCGACTAAAAATGCATTGCGTCAATCAATGAGAGGATTTTAAGAGGAGGTGGCAGATCGCGTTAATCGCTTTTGATGGACGCTATCCTCACTTAGTAATGATTAGCGTTAATCAATTGATTTATAATGATTTTCAATAGATAAAAAAACGGCCTGTGAAGTAAAAATACTTGGCAGACCGTTTTGTTGTGAGTTGTTAAGCGCATTTAGTTCTAAGCAGTTACCCTCACTCTAAATAGATCAGTAAACAACTTCGCTATCATCAGAATAATCAAAATGTTTACGAGCATCAAAAGTGGCGTTTCAATTCCATAAACAGGTGTGAGGTTGAGCGCACCAGATGTGAGAACAACTAATAAGTTAATACCCAATATTCGGTGTACCATGAGCTTAGGTGTCGCGAACACTTTCCATATCACCATAATGTTAAGGAAGTAGAATAGTCCCAGCTCCCATAGTTCTGTCATTAATGGCATCACAAAGATGTATTGCAACAGAACCACCGACCCTGTACCCAACACACCATAAAAAGCGTCCTTAATAACGCTTGGTGGCATGGTCGGCACCATAGAAGAGAATACACCGGCTAACATAGGAAATATGAAACCACCTGGAACTGGAAGATAAATCCAAATCAACAGCGATGTGATAAACATCGACACGCCTTGCAGTACTTTGCGCCCATCTTCATTCAAATGTTCAACAAACGTGCGATGTGCATGATGCCAAGACACGTCTTTATGATCACCTATGACATTGAGTTCACCCTCAACAAGAGATTGTTCTGGTGTTAATACATCGAACGTCTTCAAGTTGTGAGTAAGAACTGCCCATTGGATATCTAAGTCTGATTCGCTGTTACTTTGTTTGAGTAATGTATCTTGGATATGTGCCATTTCATCGATACGCAAGCGCCATGTTTGGATGTTCTCTTTAAGGTGGTAGCTTCCGGTCAGTGGCAGATCTAAAAGTTGATACAGCTTATCAATATTCGCGGTGTTGCTTTCAAGTGCGGCAATGTCGATGTTGTCTGTTTTTTCCATCGCATCTAACAACGCTTGTTTACTGGTTTCGAAACGTTGTACAAAGTTGAGTTCAGTATTCACAGGCCACACGATGCGATACACAATAGAGAACACAACAACACCTAATAGTGTTTCTTGAAGTCTAAGTACAGCAAAGTGAAAGGTGGTTTGGTTATCAAACCCGCCCATACAAGCAACAATCGAACACACGGTAAATCCTATTGAAAAGATGTAGCCGTATTTCTCGTCACTAGACATGAAAATACAAGTGCCTAAGAACACGGTAAGAAATGTTAGAAACAAAAATCGATCTTGTGAAAACATCGCAATGAGGAAAAAGGCATAACCGGTCCCTAACAAGGTTCCCATTAACCGGTTATGGCCTTTGTTTATTGAATGGGCGAAGCTCTCGTTCAATGCCATCACTGCGACGGCTATCGCAGCCCAATACGGTTTTTCCCAACCAAACCACAACGCTAGGCAGATTGCGATAACGATAGAGAGTGCGACTTTAATCGCGTCTTTAGTCGATGCAGTGAACATAAGAATCACCTAGCTATTTTTGATTATTTTGATCGAGGCAGTCATACCAACACGCAGTTGTACGTCTTCTGGTATTTTGTCTAACTTCACTTTGATAGGGATGCGTTGAGCTAGGCGTATCCATTGGAAGTTTGGATTCACGTTTGGCAATAAATCATTACCTGTGCTGCCGTCTTGCTTCGCGATACCAAAACCAATACTTTTGATATGTCCTTCTAGCTGAACATTGTTGTGCATCATTAAGGTCACATAAGCAGTGTCCTGAGCATCGACACCGACTAAATCAGTCTCTTTGAAATAACCTTCAATCCAGAAGCTATCTTCATCAATTAGCGCAACCACAGGTGAATTCGCGACAACTTGAGAGCCAACACGTAGGTTCAGATTGGTGATATAGCCGTTAGTAGGCGCATATACCTTGGTGTACTCAAGGTTGAGATGTGCTTCTTCTACGTTCGCTTTTGCCAGTTCGACATTTGCGGCGCTGGTTTCTACCGCGTTGTTCAAGTTGTTTAGTGTCAGCACGGGCACGGCACCGGGCGTTCTTTTCTCTAAATTCAACGCGCGTTGCTCTTCGTTTTTGGCTTTGGCGAGTAGGGCAAATGCTTGTTTTTGAGTCGCAAGTGCTTTTCTGTAGGTCGCCTTGTAAATACTCGGATCGATCTCAAAAAGAAGATCGCCTTTTTTTACCTTCGAGTTGTCTTCGACATGCACTTCAATGACTTGACCCGTGACTCGAGGTGTAATCGAGACGATATAAGCGCTGACTTGTCCGTCTCTGGTCCATGGGTTACTTGAGTACGACTGGTAATAGCTATAAACCACAGTTCCCGCAGCAGCCAATAATAAAAGTGTGATGAGATAACGTTTGATCACAGTAAGTGCCTCAAAAAATGGTAATAAAATGGCCGATAGCGCCAGTAAAAATCACGATCAAGCTCAGTTCTGCTATTGCAGGAAAGGCGACGTACTTATGAAGGCCAAACCGTGTCGCGATTGACCCTGTTAGCATTGTCAGTATGTAAGCCAGTGCGATAACCAATAACAGCGGTGGGAAGTAGACTTCATCCCACACAAGCTCATGCGGCATGGTATTCATGGTTCTGTTCTCTATTTGTTTAATGAATGCAACGATAACGGAGTTCGATTTATTGTGATAATCGCTTATAGAGGATCGTACCCATCAAAATCCAACTTTATTCGGTGATTATGCCAACTGCCTCTTTGTTGAGAGCCGTAAGCCAGTAAAACAACGGTAGGTAGGTTGTCGTTCTTGAAGTGGAAACACTTAATTGAAATTGATTTCGAAAATCATCTACTTTTGCCGATTTAAGATAAATCTATTTAAACCAATTACTTAAGGTGTAAGTTGCACTTCAAAAACTATGCGAACAGTTAAAGTGATGATTTGATCCATCAAATGGGATTACATAATAAAACCTTTTGTTCTTAATATTCGGTTCGAAGCAACGAGATGCTTTATTTATTTTGAATAATCCAACAAATATCATTATTAAGTTATTAGTTAGATTATTTACTCCTTATATTTAGTAACAAGAGTAAATTTGTCATGGACATTATTTCTAATCTGTTTGACATGGCACCATTTGTCGCACTATTTATTACACTCTCATTGGGTTATATGGTTGGTAAAATTACTATCGGCCGATTTGTTTTAGGCGGTGTGGCCGGAACATTATTAATGGGCGTAATTATTGGGCAATTTGGTGTTCAGATTGATCCCGGCGTAAAAAGTATTTTCTTTGCGCTCTTTATTTATGCTGTGGGTTATCAAGGCGGCGCACAATTCTTTAAAGCGCTTAACTTTAGAACCATCAACATTCTGTTGTCTGCGGTTGTTATGACGGTTTCAGGCTTATTGTGTGTACTTGCCGCTGCGTGGTTGTTTGACTTAGATAGAGGTACTGCTGCGGGCCTAGCTGCCGGTGGTTTAACTCAGTCTGCGATCATTGGTACTGCAGGCGATGCGATCGCCCGTTTGGGTGGTGTGTCTGAAGAAGCCAAACATCTGATGCAAACTAACGTTGCTGTAGGTTACGCTGTAACATACATCTTTGGTTCATTAGGTCCAATCTTGATGGTGACTTGGGTATTCCCAACGTTGATGAAGTGGGACATTCGCTCTGAAGCAATTGCGTTAGAGGAGAAAAATTCTAACGGTAAACGTGATTTGGCAGATGGCGAATTTAACGCAGTCACAGCTCTAGTGACACGTGCTTTTAAAGTCACTCACGACGATAAACTGGTTGGAAAAACACTCGCGCAATTGAATCAATCATCACTTGCTGCGTGTATCGAACTTATTGAACGCGACGGAAAAAAGCTGAGTGCAGACAAGTTCACAGCACTTAAAGCGGGCGACCTTGTTGTGGTTACCGGCCGTAGAAATGCGGTTCATGAGCTACAGAGCAAGGCGCAAAGTAATGAAGTCGCATTACCGGAAAGCTATGAAGTTATTGAAGAAAATCGTCAACTTATCGCTGACAATCGCAAACTGATTGGTCGTTCGCTAAGAGAGATCAAAGATAGCTCAAATCAACGTTCGTTCCGTGGTGTGTATGTTACAGACTACATGCGTGCTGGTGTTTCAGTCGCCATTACTGATGATCTGATTGTTCAGAAAAACGACGTTATTCAATTAACAGGCACCGCACAAGACATCAACCGAGTTGAAAAACACATCGGTAAGCGTATGGGCTCAGCAACCATGACTGATTTCATCGTACTGGGTTTTGGTATGGTGTTGGGCCTTCTTATCGGCTTAATCAGTTTCAAGATTGCAGGTATTCCAGTAACGATTGGATCTGGTGCAGGTTGTTTGATCTCTGGTTTGCTTGTTGGTTGGTTACGTAGCCGAAACCCACATGTGGCTCAGTTCCCTGCGGGTGCAGCAAACTTTATTCGTGACTTTGGTTTAGCAGCATTTGTTGGCATCGTTGGCCTCCAAGCGGGCCCTCAAGCAGTTGATACCATAAAAGAACATGGTATGTCGCTTCTGTTCTTGGGTATGGCGGTCACCATCATTCCACAGATTATTTCATTCTTTTTCTCGTACTTTGTATTGAAGATAAAGAACCCAGTAGAAGCGTTAGGTTGTGTAACCGGTGGTCGAAGTGCAAACCCAGCGTTCGCTGCATTGATGGAAAAAACAGGCAACGCAACGCCAGTATTCTCTTTTACTGTGACTTACGCCGTAGCCAACGTGTTACTGACTCTATGGGGCCCAATTATCGTCGGCATTATTACCGTTAATGCGGGTATGTAATTAAAACCTACAACTCATTATAGATTTAAAAAATCATCAACTTATTAACAGACCTACCCAATCAAAAATAGGGTAGGCCTGAATAATCACGCTTAAGTAAAACACTTTATTTAATTACAAGTGTTTAATATTAAATTATTAGGTAAATATTATGACTACAAAAAATACAAATATCGACTTTTCAAAATTCGCTGATTTAAGCCCATTTGAATTAAAAGACAAATTAATTGAAGTTGCTCAAGCAGTGCC
>NZ_JBFROI010000069.1:0-2469 GCF_041471405.1 Vibrio sp. 10N.261.52.C11 | reverse complement strand
TAAAGGGTGATAGCCCCGTAACCGACACATCATAATCAGTGAAAACGAGTAGGGCGGGACACGTGATATCCTGTCTGAATATGGGGGGACCATCCTCCAAGGCTAAATACTACTGACTGACCGATAGTGAACCAGTACCGTGAGGGAAAGGCGAAAAGAACCCCTGTGAGGGGAGTGAAATAGAACCTGAAACCGTGTACGTACAAGCAGTAGGAGCACCTTCGTGGTGTGACTGCGTACCTTTTGTATAATGGGTCAGCGACTTAATTTTAGTAGCAAGGTTAACCGTTTAGGGGAGCCGTAGGGAAACCGAGTCTTAACTGGGCGTACAGTTGCTAGGATTAGACCCGAAACCAGGTGATCTAGCCATGGGCAGGTTGAAGGTTGAGTAACATCAACTGGAGGACCGAACCGACTAATGTTGAAAAATTAGCGGATGACTTGTGGCTAGGGGTGAAAGGCCAATCAAACCTGGAGATAGCTGGTTCTCCCCGAAAGCTATTTAGGTAGCGCCTCGGACGAATACTACTGGGGGTAGAGCACTGTTAAGGCTAGGGGGTCATCCCGACTTACCAACCCTTTGCAAACTCCGAATACCAGTAAGTACTATCCGGGAGACACACGGCGGGTGCTAACGTCCGTCGTGGAGAGGGAAACAACCCAGACCGCCAGCTAAGGTCCCAAAGTATAGCTAAGTGGGAAACGATGTGGGAAGGCTCAGACAGCCAGGATGTTGGCTTAGAAGCAGCCATCATTTAAAGAAAGCGTAATAGCTCACTGGTCGAGTCGGCCTGCGCGGAAGATGTAACGGGGCTAAGCTATACACCGAAGCTGCGGCTACGTACCTTAGGGTGCGTGGGGTAGGGGAGCGTTCTGTAAGCCGTTGAAGGTGGTCTGTAAGGGCTGCTGGAGGTATCAGAAGTGCGAATGCTGACATGAGTAACGATAAAGGGAGTGAAAAACTCCCTCGCCGGAAGACCAAGGGTTCCTGTCCAACGTTAATCGGGGCAGGGTAAGTCGACTCCTAAGGCGAGGCCGAAAGGCGTAGTCGATGGGAAACGGGTTAATATTCCCGTACTTCTTACAATTGCGATGGGGGGACGGAGAAGGCTAGGTGGGCCTGGCGACGGTTGTCCAGGTTCAAGTACGTAGGCGGGTGGTTTAGGTAAATCCGGACCGCTACTAACGCTGAGATACGATGTCGAGCTACTACGGTAGTGAAGTCATTGATGCCATGCTTCCAGGAAAAGCCTCTAAGCTTCAGATTGTAAGGAATCGTACCCCAAACCGACACAGGTGGTCGGGTAGAGAATACCAAGGCGCTTGAGAGAACTCGGGTGAAGGAACTAGGCAAAATGGTACCGTAACTTCGGGAGAAGGTACGCTCTTATCAGTGAAGTCCCTTGCGGATGGAGCAGACGAGAGTCGCAGATACCAGGTGGCTGCAACTGTTTATTAAAAACACAGCACTGTGCAAAATCGTAAGATGACGTATACGGTGTGACGCCTGCCCGGTGCCGGAAGGTTAATTGATGGGGTTAGACTTCGGTCGAAGCTCTTGATCGAAGCCCCGGTAAACGGCGGCCGTAACTATAACGGTCCTAAGGTAGCGAAATTCCTTGTCGGGTAAGTTCCGACCTGCACGAATGGCGTAATGATGGCCACGCTGTCTCCACCCGAGACTCAGTGAAATTGAAATCGCTGTGAAGATGCAGTGTACCCGCGGCTAGACGGAAAGACCCCGTGAACCTTTACTACAGCTTGGCACTGAACATTGAACCTACATGTGTAGGATAGGTGGGAGACTATGAAACCGCGTCGCTAGATGTGGTGGAGTCGTCCTTGAAATACCACCCTTGTAGTTTTGATGTTCTAACGTTGGTCCCTGAATCGGGATTACGGACAGTGCCTGGTGGGTAGTTTGACTGGGGCGGTCTCCTCCCAAAGAGTAACGGAGGAGCACGAAGGTGGGCTAAACACGGTTGGACATCGTGTGGTTAGTGCAATGGCATAAGCCCGCTTGACTGCGAGAATGACAATTCGAGCAGGTGCGAAAGCAGGTCATAGTGATCCGGTGGTTCTGAATGGAAGGGCCATCGCTCAACGGATAAAAGGTACTCCGGGGATAACAGGCTGATACCGCCCAAGAGTTCATATCGACGGCGGTGTTTGGCACCTCGATGTCGGCTCATCACATCCTGGGGCTGAAGTCGGTCCCAAGGGTATGGCTGTTCGCCATTTAAAGTGGTACGCGAGCTGGGTTTAGAACGTCGTGAGACAGTTCGGTCCCTATCTGCCGTGGGCGTTGGAAAATTGAAAGGGGCTGCTCCTAGTACGAGAGGACCGGAGTGGACGAACCTCTGGTGTTCGGGTTGTCATGCCAATGGCATTGCCCGGTAGCTAAGTTCGGAATCGATAACCGCTGAAAGCATCTAAGCGGGAAGCGAGCCTTGAGATGAGTTTTCCCTG
>NZ_JBFROI010000068.1:45005-58226 GCF_041471405.1 Vibrio sp. 10N.261.52.C11 | reverse complement strand
CAGATTCTGTCTTAATTGACTTTGCTGCTTCACGAGCAAAAGCTTCGAGTGCTTTCTTATCCATATTGTCCATCCTTAGCCTTTAAGGCTTAAGTTTAGACAGTTACACAGAATTCAGGACACTCTCGCTTATTGAGCCGCACACGACTCTCTACTCAAATTTCAAATAAAAAAACGCTCATGTTGCCTGTATCAACATGAGCGCAAGGGTAGATCTTCGACTACCATCTCCTACCTTTCTAGATGAAAGCAGAAGTTATAATTAGAATAGTTGGGAGCAATAATCAAAATGCTTTCGCAAGCACTTCAACGATTTCTTCTTTTTCATCAGTTTAGAGCGACTATATCCAATCGTTCTAACTCCGATCTCTATAGCAGGCTGTGTAACTGCCTTGCCTACTACACTTCAAACCTTTTTTGATTGAGGCTTTTTATCCCCTCACGGCAAATACATCGTACTTTTAGGTATGTTAACTTTTAGACTATCTTCGCTTTTAAACAAAGCCTTAGCCTTAAAACCATCATCCCAATGCAGCTATGAACCATAAGTTCATCCATTCACGTCGGTAGTCACTTAAAACTAACCGACAGAATCACTACCTAAAACCATACAGATGCATGTGCACCTGTTTAACGTACTGACGATATGAGTTGCCACATAAAGTTAGTAAATAATAATGTATTACAAATAAAAATGACAACTAAAGATTCAATTTTTTGCTGTAGCGCACATTTATTGATAGACAAAACTCAGAAAATCAACATAACCTGAAAAATAACCATTAAAAAACAAAGGCTTAATTCAAACCCTAACTTTGTAACCCTTTGTAAATAGTGGTTTTATCATGACAACACGATCTAATTCACAGAACCTCACCATTCTAATCGCTAGCATATTTGTAGTATTTTAATTCAAAAGAAAGAGTAACCCTACACACGAAAACAAACGTCATCGCATTGAGCGTATAACTCCGCTTTACCTAAAAGCCGGCGTTGCTAGGGAAAACCCTGAATGGTGAAACTGGCAACTTAGACAGACTTTAGCAGGTTCACAATGAAAAAGAACTTAGCGGAAATATGGGCTCAGCGCGACGTAGAACGACTTTACCCAAAACTTTAATCCCAATACAACAAAGGGCTCAACGTTGGTCCTTTATTAACCATTTTTTATTTAGATACAGTGGAAACAATAAAATGATAAAAACGAATAAAGTAACGCTTGCAGTATTAGCAACTCTTTTTGCAGGCAGCGTGTCTGCGGCATCACTAGATTTTCGTGAAGAGTACAAGCACGATTCGGAAGAATGGGCTGGTCGAGTGAAAATTGGTGGTAGCACAGGTAATCATTACTACGGCGTAGAAATGAAGCACAAGGGTAACCTAAGCGAACTTCAACGTGGTGATAACGAATTTGAATACGGCTACCACTTCAAATTCGATAACAACTGGCGTGTAACAACTTCAATGCCGATTACTTTCGGTGATGAAGCGGTAACTTACAAACCGCAAGTACGTGTTCAATACAAATTTGATTCAGGTGTAACAACGAAACTTCGTTACCGCCATGAGTTCCGCAATTATGCATCAGGTAAAACTTCAACAGGCCTTGATGGTAAGCAACACGACTCATTAAATGCCGGTAAAATTACGGGTAATATCGATTACAACTGGAACGCTTGGCAGTTTGGCTTTGAAGCAAACTACAAAGAAGATTTCTTTAATGACGAATGGAAAATGGGTAACAACGGCGAGTACGAGTGGGACTACAACATGAAGATCGGCTACAAAGAAGCAGATTGGAGCTGGCGCCCATACGTAGAATTTGGCAACGTTCAATGTACAAGTGATACGGTGTGTGACTCAAGCCGTCAACTACGTAGCCGTGTAGGTATTACTTACAGCTTCTAAGCTGTTCCCTATATGAAAAGTCTAAGATGATAACTGCCTAATTTTCTAAGACCCAAACAAAAGCCAGCATAATCGCTGGCTTTTATGCTTTCAAATCAGTTCAGTCAACAATGATTCAAATAAGGGAACAAATGGCTTCCCTAGTGACTGATCCTATATAAAAATGATAGTGTCACTTCATCATTCGGAACCACTCGTTTCTGTTGAGCCAAAAATAGCTCCGCTGTTGAAACGGCATCGGCTAATGCATTGTGGCTGTTGTACTCAGGAAGCCGGTACCTTTCGCGAGTCCCTGCCAAGGTTAAATCGACTTCTTCATGATTGCTGATCGCTTTCTCCATGCTTTTCTCAATACACAAGGTATCAAGCCAAAGCAGAGGAATCGCTCTTAAACCGTAGCAGCGAAGAAGGTATTGGCTAATGAACTTCTCTTCGACTACACACGCGTGCGCGACGATAATCTTGCCTTTCGCTGCTTCGAAGAAAGCGAGCATCGCATCATGAATAGATGCGCCCTCTTCCAGCATCTGTGGTGTGATGTGGTTAATCACCGCAGTTTCAGCGTTAATCTGAGAATCATTGTTCAGGTAGATATGCTTGGCAGAAGCCAAATCGATTCGTCCTTTCACCACATCGACCCATCCCATAGACAAGATAAGATCTTGTTCGCTGTCTAAGCCTGTGGTTTCGAGATCCAACACGATATAGTCGCTGTCTTTGGCCAAATCCGTCATTTCAGGACAAGGCTGTTCTACCAGATCATGTAACGCTTCTGGCAGCTTAACCGTACCCAAATATTGCTTACGCTTGCGTTTAATTCGTTCAAGCGGGTGAAAATAGTTTAGCATTCGTTTTAAACATTTATTAGTTGAACATAGCTTCATTAACGTGCTCCGAAACGAATTTTCGCCGCTTCTTGAAGGTCAGCAATGATCCTAAAGGCATCTTTCAAGTGTTTACGCTCAAAGCTACCAAAGCTATCTGGGTTGATGTTGTTGTCAGGCACATCCCCGTTCTTCAGCGCTTCAAGTTGATGGCCAAAACGGAAAGAGAGAATGAACTGGTAAGCACCCAGAATGTTCTTGAATGCATCGTCGCTCAGCATGCCTTTTTCATTGGCAGCAGCGAAACGTTCGTCAGTCGCCGACAAATCGCACTCCACAGCAAGGCCATAAATACGCGCTAAGTCGATAATCAAGTTGATCGCGTACTTCTTCACGTTCAACGTTTTCTTATTCTCACCTGACTTCTCTAGCACTAAGCTATTGAAGATGCCAAGTGGCGGGTTGGTATTGACCGCGTCTTTCACTAGCGTGCTTAAAAACTCACGGTTACCGCGAATATTGCTATGCAGCTCATCGCGCAGAATACCTTCGAACTCACTGTTGCCGTAGATAGTACGAATTTCTAGGAACACACTGATATTAAGCAAGCGTTCGTACTCTGGGTTAGCCACCCACTTCTTGTAGTAGTGCTTCCATACACTGAGTGGCTGACACCATTTTGGCGTCGCAGCCATGAATTTACCTGGACATAATGGGTAGTGACAGCTTGCTAAGCCGTTGGTCACCATCATCGATAAGTGTTTGAAGTAAATACGGTCACTGTCGGTTGCATCGTCAGCAAGAACAATCGCGCTGTCTTGGTCCGACAACATGTGCACTTCATTACGTGCGTGCGATCCGGCTACGATCCAAGAGAAATCACACGGTGGTGGGCCTAACTTATCAATCGCTATTTGAATCAATCGACGGGTGTAGGCGTCCATAATCATGGTCATTACCTTGCCGACGGTTTCAGGCGCCACTTTACCTTCCACCAGCGCTTCAAAAATAGCTTGTCGCTCTGAGGTGAACGAAGACATGGTTTTCACGCTGCCCGCGTATTTGATTTTCTCGATCAAGAATATCGCTTGAACACGGTGGTTTTGAACCAAATGAGACGTAGTAAGAAGACCAACGACCTTATTCTCTTTCACAACGGGCAAGTTACGGATATTAAATTGCATCATGATAGAGGCCGCATGCAGCACCAGATCATCCGGTTTTACAGTAAGTGGAGAGTGCGTCATTACCTCTGAGATCAGGCTATCAGTACTCACGCCGTGGGCAATCACTCGCTTAGTCATGTCTCGGTCGGTGATCAAACCAACAATGGTTTCACCTTCATAGATCACGGCACACGGTGAGCGTTGATGAAGCATTTCAACCGCAACCGACTGGATGGTTTGCTCAGACTTAACAATTGCCACCTGCCCGCTTGCCACTTCCTCAACTTTACGAATGAACAGGCCTTTCTCTTTATTCGACCAGACCACATCCAGTGCCGACTTCAAGCGAACCTGCGCCTGTGAAGCAAAGTGTTCTGCGCAACTTGGAAAGGCTTTGAAAAGCGTTTGAAGTGCCGAGTGTGGAATCACATAAAGTAAGGTGTTTTCGATTGCGACAGCTCTATAGCCTTTTTCGTCGTTGACTTCAGAATCTAAGAACGTAAAGCCAAACAAATCTTCACTGCCTAGACGGGCACGAAGCACACCATCCGATTTTCGTTGCTCCATAGAGCCCGTTCGAATGATATAGAGCGATTTTTCCTTCCCAGACTCACACAAATCGACCACATCTCCCTTGCCGAGATAAGTAATTTGCACGTTAGAGGCAAGTTCGCGAAGTGCTTGTTTAGGGATCTTATCGAATGGGTCGATTTGACCTATGAATTGAAGAATATTTGGCAGTAGAGACTGGGGCATAATCACACTCACAATAATTTAATTAGTATTATTATATAACTTAAAATACTGGTTACTAGTGCTTTTAACGAAACAGCAAATAATAGATTAAATATTGGACACCAGTCAGGTTTTCATCAAATTTGGATGCAAAAAAAGCACGTGTCAAACGTGCTTTTTAGAGGTCACTGCTGAAATTAGCTTTTGAATAACCGTAATTTTAACTTTGACTACCCTAGTTTTACGAGAATGCCCTCTCGTCGATAATGCAAAACGATCAAAGCTAAAATAACAGTGAAAACAATTAACTAGCGGCTGGTAATCTGTGGTTTGTTTCTAACAGGTGACTTGCTGACGCGTGGCGTGCTTTGTCACTATTACCTGCCATGATTGCTTCATAAATCTGGCGGTGTTCGTTAATACAAGTACTTCCCTCTTCAGAAGAGTGAGAAATAAAGTTAACAAACATGGTCGTTAAGATGTTACCAAATGGAAGATAGAAGTCGTTACCTGTTGCATTGAAGATCAGGCTATGGAACTTCATGTCGATATCTAGCCAACGCTCTTGATCAAGCGTTTCTTCGCTAGAAATTTCTACCATTTGTTGGAAAATACCAGACAGCTCAATGCGTTGTTCTGCACTCGCGAACTGAGCAGCTAAAGCACACGCTTCTGGTTCAATCGCGCGGCGTAAACCCAAAAACTGATGACAGAATTGGTCTGTATCGGCCAAACCGTCCATCCATTCGATCAATTGTGGATCTAAGAAGTTCCAGAATGCACGGTCAACAACGCGAGTACCGATCTTAGGACGAGATTCTAATAGGCCTTTTGAAGTCAGAAGCTTAACCGCTTCTCTTAATGCTGTTCTACTGATACCAAATTGCTCACACAGAGCCATTTCACCAGGGATAATAGAACCTTGAGGCAAATTGCCCGACAAAATACCACGAGCGATTTCACGTGCAACTTGCACATGAAGGCTTCGCTTAGAGCCTGAAATAGAATTGAAAGAGCCAGCCATGTGTCTACTTACTTATTAGATATGTATTATTTAACCCGGACTATAGCACTGAATTATATCTTCACCAACACAGCATCAGAATAACGTGAGGTCACTACCAATAAAGGCTGGAGCAATATTTCACAAACTTGCTCATCTTTAGGTTTATAAAACCAATTCAACTCACTAATTCATACAAATAGTTCTCATTTACAATTTCAATGTATGCGTGAACTCACAAAACCACCCTTACTCTCACTATTTATGTCGGTAATAACCCGTTTTTAGATGAACACCCTTGAATATGGCAAGTGTTATTGTATGATTTATTGGTGTAAATAATCTACAATATAGGCGGCTCTGATGTTTAACGATTTAAAAGGCAAACGCATTCTAATTACTGGCTCTACTGCCGGTATGGGTTTAGCTACCGCACGTGTCTTTGCAAAATACGGCGCAAAAATCGGCATCAATAGTCGTGCTTTCAGCCCAAAAGTCGATGACGTTCTATCTGAACTTACCGCACTGGGTGGCGATGTTGCTTTTTTCCCTGCAAACCTAATGGACACATTAGAGTGCGAAAGGTTAGTCAAAGAGTTTACTGATCATTTTGGTGGCATGGACGTGTTGATTAACAACGCCGGTGGCCTTGGTGGTCGCGCCAATCTAGAAAATATCGATGATGAGTTTTATGAGCGCGTAATGAACCTTAATGTTCGCTCTGCACTGATGACAACTAAGTTCTCTATCCCGCACTTACGCGCCTCTGCTGCTGAGTCCGGGCAAACATCTTGTGTGATTAGCACAGGATCTATTGCCGCTCGCGAAGGCGGTGGTGTTGGTGCTGGCATCTATGCCGCGTCTAAAGCTTGGTTGCACGACATTCACCGTAATTGGGTGAAAGAGTTCGCACAAGACAATATCCGTTTCAACATTGTTTCACCAGGCACTATCGATACCGCATTTCACGATGGTAAAAGCGACGATTTGAAAGCGACCATTGCTAACAACATTCCAATGGGACGCTTTGGCCATATTGATGAAGTTGCTCCTTCATTTGCTTTCTTTGCATCGCACGCTTGCAGCGGTTACATCACAGGTCAAATCCTAGATGTTAATGGCGGACAAATAACGCCCTAGTTAGCTGGTTTATATAAGCTCACTCAGCGATTTAAGTTCGCCACACTATATAAGGTTAACAGACCCGAGTAGATGAGGGAAAACCTCACACTAAATTCGACGTATACACTGACACTAAACACCAGATTCGTCTGGCTTTTAGTGTTTTCAAAGTTTCAATTTCAGGTGGTTTAAATGTCAATATTTACATTGGTGGAAGATTCAAGCCGCCGAATTCATGTTCAAGTGGCGAGACAAATTGCTCGCAAGATCTTGTCAGGCGAGTTAGAAGAAAATCAAAAGTTACCCAGCGAAATGGAGCTGTGCGAAATCTTTGGAGTGAGCAGAACTGCCCTTCGAGAATCAACTAAGCTACTTTCGGCAAAAGGTTTAATCGAGTCGAAGCCAAAAGTGGGCACTCGTATCAAACCGAGAACACAGTGGCACTTCTTGGACCCGCAATTGCTGTACTGGATCCAAGATTTAGAAGATACTAAACCCTTCTTGTCTCAATTTTTAGGCTTAAGAAAAGCGATTGACCCGGAAGCGTGTGCGCTCGCTGCAACCAATGCAACTGTAGAGCAACGCAAAGAGCTTTCGATTCTTTTCCAGAAAATGACCATCGCAGCAAATAGCTTCGATTATGAAGAGTGGACGACCAACGATCACCTGTTTCACCAAACGATTTTCTTATCGACAGGTAATCAATTTTACATTCCATTCGCGAACATTCTGTCGACTATCTTCAAGCAGTTTATCGACCACTCCGCTGAAGGCGGTCGCTTCTGTTTAGAAGAACACAAAGCGATTTACGACGCAATAATGTCTGGCGATGCCAAGCAAGCTCGAATTGCTTCTCAAGTCCTGCTAGACGATGAGAACCAAAAGCTCTCTAGGGTTGAATTAGCCATCGCATAACCGAGATTAACCAAACTGACTTGTTTTTCAAAGACACAAGTCAGTCTTGTTTTAGCACCCATTTTTTAACCATCAACTACCGTAGTGTTTTCTTCTTTAAACGCTCTACTCCGCCACCTCAGAGAAAGCTTACGGTTATACACATAAGGTGTTGTTTGTGTCTTCACAATCGTACGTAAGGAAAAATTTCTCTCTCGCCTGGCCCCTCGCCTTAAACGGTATCTTGATGCAGTCGATGTTGATGATCGACACACTGCTTGTCTCTCCTCTTGGTGAAATCCCTTTAGCTGCAATGGGGATTGCGACGACTATCGTTGCCTTTGTACTGGGAATTCAAATGGCGCTGGCAAACGGTACTCAGTTAGTATTAAGCCGCGCAGTGGGCTCTGGCATCGCCGCATCATTATCTAAAGCATTTTGGGCAGGGTTATTTATCAACCTTGGCGTAGCAACACTATTTTGGCTTCTACTTACTTTTTTCGAACAACCCTTGATTCAAGCTTTAACAGATGACGCTTCCCTTCACTTAGAAATCAGCCGCTATCTAGACATCTCGAAATACATCGTTATTTTTACCGCGTTAACGCAGGTGATCATTGCTTTATTTAATGCGCTAGGCAGAACTAAAGTCCCATTCAAAGGTTACTTAATTGAACTGCCTATCAATGCTGTACTCTCATATGTGCTGATTCATGGTTTTTCTAATTTTGAAGGGATTGGAGTACAAGGCGCTGCATTAGGCAGCATTATTGCAATAACGATCCGCTTGCTGTATTTGGTTTTGTGCGTGCATTTAAGCTCAGCGATTTCACTCAAATTAGACGCTCAGCGCTCTGAATTCTTTACCAACGTTCGCCGTCACTTTATCGAAATATTCCCTGTAGCAGCGAACGTGACCATGCTTTTGATTGGCGCAACGATATATCAATTGTTGTATTCGCAACTTAACATCAACGCTTACGTAGCGATTACTTTGGTGATGCCTTGGATCAGGGCTGTCTCTCAATTTATTACCGCTTGGGCTCACTCTTCCGCGATTACTATCAGCCAAGCGATTGGCTCCAAAAAGATGGATGACCTAGTCAAAAACGTCGATACCAGTATCGATATTGCAGTCGTCATTTCTTTCGTTTGTGCACTCTTATTCGCAGGATTAAGTCTGGTCATTGGTGACATTTACCCGAACTTGGATGAATCTACCTATCAAGCATTGGCCGTTATCGCCCCACTCTACATATTCTTGCCAATTGTTCGTGGCTACAACACGGTTCATGGGAATGTACTAAGAGCACTAGGAAAAACGACCGCAGTCTTCAAAATCAACTTTACTGGTCAATGGGTAATTTCAATTCCATTGTGTGCATTGATCATCTTTGGTTTAGATGGCTCTATCTTTTGGGCCTTTGCTATCCAACCATTCGAAGAAGTCGTTAAAGCTTTCCCATTCCGTCACTTAGCTCGAAAGTCTCTAAAGGAGTTTGATGCCGACAAAGCTAAAGAGTTGATGTATGACTAAGTCCGGTATCGAGTCGCCGTCCTAAAATCTTTCTACGCTTTCTGATTACAACCTTGTCTTTTGACAAGGTTGTATTGTTTCAGCTGTACCTTTCATTGGTAAGCTTCATTGTACTCTCGCTGATACCCGGCTCATCTTAAATCTCATAGAAAACAAAAAGACCACTCAACATTCGGTTCAGTGGTCTTCGAAAACATTCCTTAAGGCCTGTTTCTAACTAGCCTTATGTACTATTTGCCGTTCAACTTTAGTGCCGAGAAAGTCACACTGTTATAGTCGCCATTCTTTTTATCGACAGCGAAATCGCCAGTACCGCCACAACCTGGCCCCCATACAGGGTGAGAATCGCTCACGCTACATTGGCCGTATGCGCCCGCTTTGTAATAGAAATCATCTTCAGCATAACCCGTTGGTGAATCAAGCTCATCAATACCCTTGCTCAGATCGATTTCATACTTAACCGTATCGTGACGTTCTGTTTCAAACGTTAGGTACATCATGGTGCCTTTCACTTCCACTTTGTAGCTAAACTCTTCACCAAGAGCAATGCCTGCTTCACCCGGTTCCGCTGGGTTTTCCCAAGTGTTACCCCAAACAGGGTAAGCTATATCGGCACGGTTAGGATCTTTTTTCTCTAGGTTACGCTCATAGTTCCAAAATACTGAACCCATTTCTTGGCCAGGAAACTTCTTATAGAAGATCTTTAGTGGTTCATTACCATGCCCGTAACCAGTTCCAGCTTTGATTAACTCATTATGTTTTTTAGCGTGAATCTGACCAACAACCACCGAGTGAGCTGGGTACTTTTCTGGGTACTTAGCGTTAATCGCTACGTGATTCACTTTTAGGGTCGCTTCTAGCGTGCCGCCAACGGCACTGTACTCGCTTGCTGATGGATGGCTAGACAATGCCCATTGGTTTCCTTTATCAGCCGTATCGATAGAGAAATCTGCGCCTCTTGGCATTTGTCGTAATTCAGAACGCGCATTCTTCGAGTTTTTCGTCGTAATCGCTTGGTTTTGCACTTCAAATACAAGGTTGCCGTCTTTATCAAGATGGAAGAAATCACTATGTGAGTAGCTCATCATGGCTACCCCTTCTATTTCATCAACACGACCATCTTCATTAATATCTGAAGGTATGGTTATTTTCCAATTATGCATATCGAATTTATCGGCAGGTACGGGGTAAGAAACACCGTTATTTGCGAAAGTAACCATTGGTACAGTCGCTAATAGCGCCACTGCTAATATGTTTTTCTTAAACATGACTCATCCTTTATTGTTAACAGATACCGAGTACACACTCAGTACAGAAACCACTTTTGAACACGAATTAGTACTAAATATTTTCTCTTCGACTTAAATAAGCCAACCGATAAATAGAATTTACATTTAGCCATTTTGTAACTTTTATTAAACATCTGGCTATGGTTTATATTTATGCCTCTCAACATGCTCCCTATGTTTAAGCCACGATGGTTAAAATCATCATTATTAACATATAGAAACACTTAATATTTGTATTATTTTAACACATGCAAAAAAGTGAGTTTCTAAGGTTTGTGAATATGAGAAGTACGTCATGATTGATTTAATACACAAGCCCTAAATTGAGATATTCATAACATTTAGCTATATATTTGGGCCATTAGTCAGAACTTTTTGATAGATCTCACAGAAATCTGACTCAATAGTAAATACCATATTTGTCATACATTAATTTAATACCATGTAAGGTATTGGTTTGTGAGCCACGGGTACATTGGATGTATCCAGAATAAAAAAATAATAGTGAGACAAAGGTATGAATTCTGTTACAAAAATTTCTGCAGCTGTTGCATGTACTCTTTTAGCGGGCACAGCTACTGGTGCATCTCTTGATTATCGTTACGAGTATCGTGCTGCGACGGATTATACAAAAACAAATGGCGACACGGCTCACGTAGACGCTCGCCATCAACACCGAGTGAAGCTAGGTGAAAGCTTTAAACTGTCAGATAAGTGGAAGCACTCAACGGGCCTTGAAGTTAAATTCCATACTGACGATTCTTACTACGACGCAGATTCTGGCGAAGTTAAATCAGCAAACAGTAGAAGCTTCTATGACGGCAATTGGTATATTTACGGTATGGAAGTAGAAAATACAGCAACTTACAAAGTCGATAACAACTGGTATCTACAAGTTGGTATGCCGATCGCTTGGGACTGGGATGAGCCGAACTACAACGGCGGTGACTGGAAGATGAAAAAAGTCACTTACAAACCTCAATTCCGTGTTGGTTATAATGCGGATATGGGATTAACGACTGCCATTCGTTACCGTCACGAGTATGCTGATTTCCGCAACCACACTCAATTTGGTGACAAAGATTCAGAGACTGGTGAGCGTTTAGAGTCAGCACAGAAATCAAAAGTCACACTAACGGGTTCTTACAAAATTCAATCTCTACCTAAACTTGGCCTTTCTTACGAAGCTAACTATGTAAAATCGCTAGATAACGTACTTCTATATAATAGTGATGATTGGGAGTGGGACGCAGGTTTAAAAGTAAACTACAAGTTTGGTTCATGGAAACCTTTTGCAGAAATCTGGTCATCTGATATCAGCTCGTCTTCTAAAGATCGTGAAGCTAAATACCGCGTTGGTGTTGCTTACTCATTCTAAATAGTCAAATTAATTAAATTAGCCTTCTCCTCTCGTAAAAACTTGGGGCTATTTAAATTACTTTATTTTAAAGAATAGGATGTTCTAATAAAAATTAGCTTTATCCTAAAAATATTTAACGACTACTTATTATCTATTTCTTATGTGATTTACATATGGATTTAATATCATAAAGAGAATATTTTATGCAGATTTCTAAAGTCGCTACTGCTGTCGCCCTTTCGACAGGTTTATTATTTGGTTGTAACAGTGATGGTTTACCTATTCCGACGGATGGTTCTACCGATCCTGCAACACCTACCTCAGCATTATTAAATGGTTATTGGGAATTTTCTGATACTTCAGCATTCTCAGCAGCCTATTCATCATCGAGTAGTACTGATTTACCCAACGTATATCGCTTCTCAGCAGATGGTGAGACACTTTATTACTACACTGACAATTCAGCTGACACCACACTCGGTGAATACGAACGATTTGAAACCACTTATGAAGAGACAATTGAAGATGATACTTCAGGTCAAGTTGCGTTCACGCTATTCAATAATGATGGTTCAGTAAGCACAATATCCGTAGATGGTGATTACTCCGCAGCTGACGGTGGGCTTAGTATTGGCGGCAACATTCCTATTTCAGGTACCGACCACAGTGATAATACTGAAGTAACTGAGGCTACAGATACAACGGACGAAGCAATAGATCCTTCATATGGGGTCACCGATGATTTTGATGACTATGACGCCAACATGCAAATTGACACTCAGAATGATCTGTACTTTGCTCCGAACGCTGATAACACTACGATTATAGCCAGCGTAAGCGATTCGGTATCCAAATCTCCTAGCAAGTCGTTGCTATTAGACGATAAATCAGGAGATGGTAAACCAGTTGTATCACGAGCATTTATCGATGGTGCTGCAGAAAGCGGAACAGTTTCGGTTGCTGTTTACATCCCAACAGATGGGTATGTAAAGTCAACATACTTATACTTAGGCACTTCTGAAGATGCTTCATCTAGCGCTCGGTTCACTGAAGTAAGCTTTGGTAAAACAGAAATCAAAATTAGAAAAGAAGATGGTAGTACTCAAGACGTACTTACTAAATATGAGCATAATTCTTGGGTTGATGTAACTATTTCGTGGTCACCAAATCAAGATGGTTCTAATTATGATGTAGCTGTGACTATTGATGGTGTTAAATACTCAGGATTTACCGCAGAAAATGATTCTGGTGCTCCTTCCTTGTTCTCCATGTATGTTGGCGATAATTCTTCAACGGGTACATACAGCTACTTTGATGACCTCGATTCAGCTCTTTTTGAAGAAGACCGTGAGGATGATGGCAGTGGTGACGGTGACGGTGACG
>NZ_JBFROI010000068.1:0-44206 GCF_041471405.1 Vibrio sp. 10N.261.52.C11 | reverse complement strand
GTGACGGTGACGGTGACGGAAATATTGCACAAGCGGATTTTGAATGGAACTTCTCAGATGTAGACGGCGGTACTGCACTTGGCAAAACTCTCACAACAAGTAAAGACGACAGTAACCCTAAACAGGTTGTAGATGGTGCTGCATCAACTGGTGGCGCTGTACATATTACTCAATCAACTGATAGTGGATCTTACGGTTATTACTACACGACAATGGACAGTACCTCAGACCCACTAGCGTTTGAAGATGGTACGTACTCTATGGAAATCGTGTTTAGTGTTGATGATGTAACCTTCAACCCTACTGTTGACCAAGATCTACAGTTGCTAGAAAATACAGACAGCAACACCGGCTACAAGTTAATTATTGATAAAACTTCCTTAAAACCTAAATTCCGCATATATGATGGCTCTGGTTCGACATCAGTGGAAGCAGAAACGGTCTTAACAAATGATACCTTCATGCATATCCTAGCGACGTTCAATAATGGCGAAGCCAAGCTATACATCAATGGTGTACTTGAGAAAGAAGCAACTGGTTTAACTTTTGTTCCTAATACTAAAGACGGCGATAAAGTCTATATTGGCGGTGGCTCTAACAGCTCTCAGAAAAACTTAGAGGGTGTAATTGATAATGCAGCGTTCTTTAACGATGTGTTAACTGCTGATGAAGTGGCTGCACGCGCAAACCAATTCGGTTTTAATGCAGAATAGTTAAATTCATAACTAAGTACTCTAGCCAGCAGCGTTTGTTGCTGGCTTTTTTGTAACTATAAAATCATGACAGTGAACAAAAGAGGTAAACCTCAAAATAACCTAGTGAATACTACTCTTCTTTCTGCCTTTATAAGACCAAAGTCACCTACTCCCATAAGCAACTGAGAATAATATTTTACATCTATCTCTTCTATTCGACCATTCGTAAAGTCCTCTGAAGGTGACAACGAGACTCCTATGACCTGAGTTTCCACCAAGGACTCTGTACTCCCTGCAATAGCTACCAATCGCTAGTTACAACACATTGACCTTTAAGGTTCAAGAGGTCGATCGAAACGCCTACGGGAGGTATGCTCCTCAGCTTCATGGTCCAGAAGTGACTAAGCCAATATTTGGGGCTAATCATAAATTGATACCCCTTTTCTCACGTTAAGCTTTCTAGAATAAACTATCGAGGATAAACCCAAGGTTCGCTAAGGAAAGTAGAACAGGGAAATCTCAAAATAGGAATTGAGCTCACTGGTCAAAACGTTAGTTGGACGTTTAATGGTAACTGATAACTTCCACTCAACCAGCAGACACAAAAAAGCCTCCGAACTCTACGAGCTGGAGGCTATTGCGATAGCTTTAATATTAAGTGTTATTCGGTTAGATTACTTTTGGTATTGATCGTGCGATACGTCTAGCTGGTAGAAAGTCGCTTGTGAGTAATCGTCTAGGTCGCCGCTGATGTTTTGGTTGTAAACACCGGCCTTGAAGTACATGTACTTGCCGCCTGCATCGTAGCCACTGTTGCTCATATCAACCACTTGTACAACATCGTCTTTGCCTTCACGCATTAGCGTTACAGTCATCGTGTTGCCTTTAACATCAATGCGGTAGCTGAACACTTCACCAAGCGCGATACCATCTTCGCCCACTTCAGCCGTCATATCGCCCACTAGAGGGTAGAAATCCTCTTTTGTTGCGTCTTGGCTTTCGTGTGCAAAGTAAACTGCGCCCGTTGGTTGGTTTGGCAATTTACGGTAGTACAAACGAATCGGCTCATCGTTTTGATCGTGAATCTGACCAATGATAAAGCGACCTACTTCATTCGCATTACCCGTTGTTGTCGCGTGGTCGATTTTCAATGTCGCTTCTAGAACGCCATCGATACCTGCCGCAGCTTCTAAATCAGATTCAGGTGCACTTGAGAATACCCAGTTGTTCTTGTTAACACCTTTCGTACTGATAGACTGGTCACCACGACGCATCATCTCACGAAGCTCAGTACGTGCGTACTTAGTGTTTTTAGAGGTACGTACACCTTTCACATAAGCCTTGAATACTAGGCCGCCATCGTCCGCTGTGTAGAAGATTTCTGGGTGCTGGTAACCGTTTGCAAGGTTCCACTCAGACACATCATCAGGCTTGCCGTTTTTGTCATGATCGAATGGCTGAGACAGGTACCAATGAGTCATGTCGAAGTTTTCGCTCGGTGCATTACCTGCAACTGGTGTTGCTGGTAGGCCTGTCGGAACAGGTAGTGCGCTGCGAGTATCACATTCAACTGACGTCTCACAAGGGTAAACCGCTGCTACGCCGAAGTTACCAGAGCGTAGATCTTTACGCGCTGCTTTACGTGCTTTTTCTGCCGCTTTCATTTCAGCGATAATAACTGCTTCTGCTGCTACCACGTCTGAAGTGATGATATGGCTAGCAGGACATGCGTTAATGCTACAGTTAACTGCGGCTAATCCTGTCACACTGTTCCAACCGTTTTTGGTGTTGCCGTGACCAACATATCTTACGTAACGTGCTTTTACCGCAGGCTCAAATTGGAAACGCTCAAGACCGATAGCTTTACCAGAACTCAGTTGGTTCTCAAGTACCGTCGTCCAGGTTTCACCATCGACACTCACTTGGATATCAAACTTAGATTGGCGCTCATTACCTTTACTGAAAGATGCTTGAACAGCGTCAAATTCTTGAACTGAACCATAATCTAGCATTGCCCACTCACCGTCACCCGCTGAAGACCAACGTGTAGTTAGGTCTTGGTCAACGAGACGATCAGGTCCGTTACCATCATGGCTACTAGCGGAAACAGCAACTGGCGTCAGAAGCGCTTCACCAGTTTCTTTGTTATTTGGAAAATCAGCAGTAGGCGTGCTCGTGCTCGCACAACCAACCGCAAGTAGAATAGAAGAAGCGAGTAAAGTTTTTAGAGTAATTTGTTTCATATTTAATCCATTATTATAATACAAAGACAGCGTTCGTAAGTGAAAGCTAAATCAGCAAACACGAGCTATAAGGCGATTCACCTATCAGTATTTGCGATAACATGAAAATATTACGTAATCTTATAATACAAATAAAACACTTCGTTGGATAAATGAGACTAGGAACACTTTCCGATTTTTCCATACTTTAACTGGATCACACTTCCTATTGATAAAAGACAACATATGAAAATTTAGAATGCGAAATGGGCTATCAAGGGCGAAAAATCCGAGCGGTAATGGTGAGAATGTGCATCACTCGAGCAGAGCATTTATCGTTCAGAACATCTCATTTAACAGTGTCGCAGCAGTTAAAAAAAGACCACATTGTTAGGAATCAATATGGTCTTTAAAGCAGTCATTGTTGTTACTCAAACGTTAGCTAATTCAAATAGTGTTCAGCTCTAAGAGAACTAAAGCTCACATCAAACACTTCACCCGCATAGTCGCTATCAGGCTTAAATTGTGGATAGATGCCTGCTTTGAAATAGAAAGCGATGTCTGTCGATGTCCAATCTGATGTTAACGAAACCGTGTCCCCATCTTTATCTGTGTAATCTTGTCCCCAAGGGATTAAATGAGAAACGGTGTTGGTTCCATCTAAATCATGAGTCGCCAAGTAGATACCTTCTTGATTGGCTCGAATCGTATATCGCCACTCTTCACTTGCCGAATAAGTCCCTAACTCGACACTGAACGGGTCACAATGATCACAGTCTTGGTTGTTGCGCTCAAAATCAGAGTTCAGTATCACTCTTACTGGCTTACTCTCGCCTTCCCATAACAGTTTCACCAATGCTTGATTGATCTTCCAACCATGGATTTGTCCAAGTACCACTTTTGGATCTTGATTGTTGATGTTCGGGTAATCTTCAATTCGCAAGCTTGCGGTTAACTCGTGACTGGTAGCGTTCGTTCTAGTGTCGTCCAAATACCAACTTGTATCTTCATCGCTGGTGCTACAATCCGGTTGAACACTGCTTTGATACAACTCCCTGAGCTCAGAGCGAATATAGCTAGAGTTTTGGGTAGAGGTGCCGTATCCCATATCCGCTCTAAAGTGCATTCTTCCTTCATCAGTATTGAAGTAAGAAAGATCAATATCACTGTCGTACACATCGCTGTCATTTGAAAGAAGATCTTTACTCGATTCACAACGTTCTGGTTCTAACTCAGCAGCACTGTCACCACCGCTTCCATACCAATCATCCTTACTCGGTGGAATAGTCAGCTTCCAATCATTAATGTCCCAATCGTTTGATCCATCGATTTGAGTCGTGGTGTATCTCAACGCCTGATAGTAAGCAATCGCTTCACCATTCTCAAATTGGTTATAGATACCCGCTTTGAAGTAGCTCAATAAATGCTGCCAGTAAGCGATGTCTTGATTCACTTTTACTTCATCATTCACTTTGAGCGACAGTGTGTTCTCATAAACAGAAAGATCAAATTTGGTAAAACTGTCCAATTCCGCCTCACCTAAATCGTAGCGATTGTATGACGTGGCATAACAATCCGAAGAGTCAGCAGCGCTGCTACAATCAATGGCATTGTTTTTCATGACTGCCCAGTAGTGACCTGTGAGGCCATCTCGTTCTTGCTCCCAAACCACACGCAATAGCGGATGAGGGATATAACCCGTACCACTCTCATCAGTCCCCTTATTGTGTATCTGCAGCAACGTCACTTCATCATGGTCGGCAGGTGAACTCGCCATTGCATGCTCGATATCAGGTAAGCTTATTTCCGCATACAAGCTTCGTCTTACACCCGTTTCATTGATATCGAAGTTTTCTCCCTCACGAACCTCAGAACGCATCTTATAGTTCGCCATTTTAAAAATTAGGTTTTCCGTCTCTTCATCTGCGTAAAAGTAATTACTGATGTAACCATCGAAATCGCCATCTTTCACTTCAGAGGTTTTGTTGCCCTCTGTGCCGTTAGGATCCGATACCTGAAGGTCAGAACTGGAGAGGATGTTTTGATACTTAGCAATATCATAAGGCGCAACAACGCCATAAGACGTTCCTGGACTGGTGTTATCAGAAGGGTCATCGCTATCACTTGAGCTATTTGAACTGCTTCCACCGCAGCCATAGGTGAGTGAAGCGAGAGCGACGATGAGGGTTGGCTTATTCACATTTATCTCACTTATCCATAAGAGTAGAGTGATAAGATATATTTGTACTATTTTATGTCAATTATCTATTTATCATAATGTGAGATGCGACAAATGAGGTGATATGAGGTGGCGCTACCGAGGATTTAGAGACAAAAACAACGCAGAAAGGCCACTCTAAACTCGACAGGTTTGGAGTGGCTCTCAGGCTAAAAGCCACAATTAAAACATTGATTTTTAGTGTTTATTAATAGAAACGTTAGACTTTAAAGCTACTCATTAGCTCGCTAACGCTGCCATTCAGTGTTTTGATTTCAGCCGACTCTGTCAGTTGATCTTGGCTTAGCTTATTGAGTTCCTCAACGAAGCTTTCAATCTTATGCATGTTCTTAGCGATACTATGAATCAAGGCATTTTGCTCGACAGAAGAAGCAGAGATATCGTTGTTGAAGTGACTCACGGTTTTCATCTGTTCCGTCAGCTTCGCTAGCATGTTTACCGCTTGCACAACTTGAGCACGAGTCATCTCACAATTGCTCTTCGTTAACTCGATCGATTTAACCAAGCCATCCGATTTAGATTGCAACCCAGATAACGCCTCTTCGATTTCAGAGGTGCTGATTTGAGTTCGGTTTGCTAGCGCACGGACTTCGTCAGCCACGACAGCAAAACCTCGACCATGCTCACCCGCTCTCGCCGCTTCAATTGACGCATTCAATGCCAGCAAATTAGTTTGTTCCGCAATTCCTCCAATCACAGACACGATAGACTGGATGCTCTGCGTTTCATTCGCCATTGAGCGAATATCATCAGAGGTGGTGCAGACTTGCTTCTCAAGATCACTGATGTACGTTTCGGTCACAGTGTTAATTTGCTTAGTCTCGTCACTGGACACGGCCGCATCTTGCGCTGCTTCTGCCGCAAACTGTGAGTTCTTCTCGACTTCGTTTGATGCTTCAGATAAGCCGTTAATTGCAGAGACCACTTGAACCGTTTCATCAGTGTGAACTTTCAGTACATCGCTGGTTTCTTTACAACCTTCACGAATACTCAGTACCTTAGTATCGAGATCCGAGTTCTTAAATTTGACGTCCTTAACCATCTCTTGCAGACCAATGATGAACAAGTTGATGTCTTTGGCGATGTGTCCTAGGTCGTCATTACCTTTCTCTGCGAGCCTTTGGGTCAGGTCGCCATTACCTTGAGAAAGGTCGTGAACAATCTTACGCAATGACACGATTGGGCGGTAGAAACGATTCAGGAGTAAAGTCATCAATATGACCGACCCCAACACACAGGCAATAATCAGCATTCGAGCATCCGACATCACACCATTCAGCTGATCGAGCGCAAGTTCAGGATCAATACTAGAAATCATGTACCACTCTTTCTGGCTGCCAATATCGACCTTCTTAGCCATCAAGATTCGCTGATTACCATCAATCATACCTTCAATGAATTGGTCAGGTAGTTCAATAGCTTCATTGAGTTTCATTAAGGCGTCAGCAGAAGATATATTGCTCTGTGGAAGCACGTTTTCTATTGTGGATGCAATTACCATCCCTCTCTCATCCACGATGATACCTTTGGCTTCGTAGATGCTATCTAGCTGTTTGAGCTGAGTTTCCAAATCATCAAATCGAATGTCTGCCATGATGACGCGATCTTGATAGGTGTAAGTCACACCAATCATAGGTACTTGAGTACTCTTGGTGAAAAACAGATCACTAAAAGATAAACCTGATTTCAATTTCGCTTGTTGATACCAAGGACGAGTCGTTGGGTTGTATTTTTCTTTGATTCCAACACCGTTTGGGAAAGACTCTGAAGGACGAGAAGTGTAAGAACGACCATCATCAAAACCCACTACAATCTTGTCAATACCACCGAGCTTAGCGGCAAAATGCATCAGCGCTTCGTTTGGTACTTGGTATGGGGATTTCATGAACTCTTGTGCAACGGAATTGACCGTATCGATGGTGCGCTGGACGGTGCTTTCAATCTGATTAATTTCTATCGTTAACGAGTGATCAATCTCGTTATAAATCGTTTGGTTTACTTGATCAGTCGCCAAGTTAAGCGTGAACCAGTTCGTAAATGCCAAGGCACTGGAACTGACGATCGCCACCATTAAAATCAATTTTCCTTTAAACCCTAGAGACAATTTTGAATTCATAAAACTCATAATCCATATCAACCTATGTCTATTATTTTTATCCGAATGAAATGGTCATTTTTTAGATATTCGAAGATACGGGAAGCAAAACTTGTTCATGCCGTTCCATCGTCACAACCATCAATTTAATTAATATTGTATGTTTAATTGACTGCACTTTCTGTGAGCAATCTTGACATATCAAAACTGGTTAAAATCACCCTGTGACATAGGTATCATTTATGAGTTTGAACTTTTAACATGATTAGAAAGGAATAATTAACCAATTAAAAATGATCAACTTTCAGATTATTACCTCACAACTTCGCCGATAATGCCTCCACTCAAATTATTCATATCACTTTCGGTCACCTGATTAGGAAAGTGAGCCTTAGGTCACATTTTCACTAACCAACCATTCACTCAAGGCATTCAATCTTAAAATTTATTTGTAATACAATAAGCCTTAATTTATGGTGTATTTGAATCATAACTTAAGTTCTTTCTGGATGCTTTTGTTCAGTTCAAAGTGATAATTGAAGCAGCCGCTTTAAGGTCATTGAACTCGTTTAACGTAGAAACTGTCGGGGGATCTCGTTATTCGTTTTTTCACTTTCTATTGATCATTTGTTTTTCCAGACGGCTCGTCCGAACATGCCCATACAGTCACCAGCTGTGTGGGTTTTTTTTACTTTCTTTTCAGACCCGATATACGAGCGGTGTTAAGCCATCGCCAACAATCAGTTAAGTGCACTGGTTTAAGCTTGCGAGGAAAAGTGAGTGAGTTGGTGCTAGAAAGGCTTTGAATTTACAAATAGATATAGATATAGATATAGATACAAAAATAGGAATTGAGGCAGTAACAAAGTTGAACAGAGTTTTGAGTCGGTGTAGCTGAGGAAGTAGAAGTAGAAGAGTTTAACGAGGGAACAAAGGGTTGGGTATGGCAGATAAAAACGAACCTCGCTGAGGTATCGCCGCCTAAAAAGACAGGCAATACCCTAGCGAGGTCGTACGTCGATTACTTCTCTAGTTTAGCGAAGTAGTCGAAGATTACTGGTACGTCGTTGTTACCCATTCCTGCGTCAACAGCAGCTTGTAGGCTAGTTGCAGTACCTTGAGCAATTAGAGACTCAGTACCTAGCTCTTCACAAAGAGCAAGGAAGTAACCAAGATCTTTGTTAGCGTTAGCAACAGAGAAACCTAGCTTCTCTTCGCCGTCTACTGCGTAGAACTTACAGAATTGCATGAATGGTGAGTTAGATGGACCTGCAGACATGATGTCAAACAGTTGTTGGCCATCAACACCAGCGCGTTGAGCAACAGCGAAAGCTTGAGACATAGTCGCAACAGTCGTCATACCCATGAAGTTGTTTACAAGCTTAGTAACGTGACCAGAACCTAGAGCACCTAGGTGGAATACGTTTTCGCCTTGCTCTTCAAGAACAGGTTTAACTTTGTTGAAAGTTTCCATGTCGCCAGCAGCCATGATGTTCAGAAGACCATCTTTAGCGTGTGCCGGAGTACGGCCTAGAGGTGCGTCGATCATGCCCGCGCCTTTTTCAGCTAGAGCTGCGCCGATTTTCTTAGTAGAAGCAGGGATAGAAGTACCGAAGTCTACTAATACTGCGCCTTCTTTGATGCCAGCTAGAACGCCGTCTTCGCCGTAAACGATTTTTTCAACAACAGCAGAAGTTGTAAGACAAAACTGAACGATATCACTTGCAGCCGCTAGTTCTTTAGCAGAAGTGAATGCAGTTGCGTTGCCGCGATCTGTAACGCGAGCAACAGCTTCAGCGCTTAGATCCATTACGTTTACGTGGTAGCCGCGCTTTTGCAGGTTTTCAACCATGTTGCCGCCCATAAGACCTAGGCCAATGAAACCGATTACAGGTTTAGTCATGTTCAAACTCCAAATATAGTATTGTATGATTATATGCTCATTATAATAACTACGTCTTTCTCGTTACGCAATAGTTTTAGGGTAATCCTTCAATGCTTAGACGCAAGTTGTGACGGGGGTTCACTTTACGAGAAAATATGGGGCACGCTTTGTACTTACAGGAACTATTTGCCAGTTTAAAAACCGTCTATTGATGAAATAACATACGTTAAATGTCATACGATTAGTAAGCACAAGCTACGCCTTTACCTATGTATAGTTCACGACTCCCCTACTCAGCCAGTGATTAGACTGTTCACGCAGAAGTAAGTCATATCAGTTTTTACGAAAAAGGGGTTGGCGCCCTATTCTTTTAACAGAACGATAAATATAGGTCTCGTATACTACTCCTGCACCTTTCATTAAGCATAGTGGCTAAGTACATACACAGTCTTTGTGTATATCAACTTCCAGGTTTAGCCCTCGATCTACTGACTTGGCATCGAGAAGCGATTGATTTCTCAGCCAATTAGTTTCGTTTCAACCTGATGGGGTTCCCAACTTTGCCAACTAATACAATTTAACTGAGTATCCAACTTGCTAGCTAACAAAACAAAAAAACTCCGAGCTTTCACTCGGAGTTTTTAATATCTAGCTTCTGTTGCTTCAGCGAATTACAGTTCGATTGAAACCGTTTCACCGTCAACATTTAGCATTAGCGTGTTACCTTCAAGCTTGTGAGACACTTCAACTTGCTCGCCTTCGTTCTTATTAGGAACAAGAAGGGTCAGGATGTTGTGCTCTTTCGATGGCTTGAATTCCACTTCAACGTGACGGTGGATTTCAAGATCTTTGAACTCGTATGGGTCAACTTCGCCAAAACCTTCAACATTCTTAACTGACGTGATGTTATCAGCAGACTCGTTGATGAAGTTTACGTCTAGGTGCGCAACTTCGCCACGGATAGTGAAAGACTTGTCTGCCACGTCGTTTGCGAAAGTTGTATGCATTAGCCAAGTCATGTCTTTCTCTTCAGAAAGCGTTGCCTTGTCTTGCATTACGAATACTTTACCTTGAACAAACCAGACCTTACGCTTGTAAGATTCAATTTCAGGAACGAAGTACTTGTAAGACGCTGTCGCATCACCTTCAACCATCTTCACATCAGATTCAGTGTCGAAATCAGAGATGTTGCCGCCCGCTTCGATACAGAAGCGATCTTGGTGGTTTTCGTAGCCCGTGTTCTTGTTCTCGCCGTACTGACCTTTACCGCCAAATAGTGGAAGGTTCTTAGAGAACGTTTGACGACGCCATTTAGTGTGCATATCAACACCGAAACCACCGTAGTAGCCAGTGATTGACGCTAGCGTTTCACCGAATGCATGCAACGTGAATGCGTTTTGGTCACCGTGAGAGTGGCTGATTGAGCCAAACGGAGAACATTTGAATACCATGTGAATATGGTTATCACGCTCAGTCATCTTGTTGTGGAATGCAGCCCAACCCGTGATTGGGAATACTTTCAACAGTGGGTCATTCGATGGTGCTTTCTCTTCAGGTGCATCCCAAAGGAAGTTAAAGCGAAGATCATCGTAACCGAAGTCCCACCAACCGAAGTTGTAGAATTTGGTGTGTGCTTCAGTATCACGGCCTTTCAGTTGGTTGTAGTACCAAACATACTCAGGCTTCTGGTTAACACCTGCGTAATGCTTGATGTTGTAAGCCAGTTTTAGACCTGGGAAATCACCGATTGAAGACTGGTCACAGAAGCTCGCGCGCTTAGAGTGAACAGGCATGCAGTAAAGCGGGAAATCACCTGTGTTTTCGTAGAATGTTTTGTTGAACATGTCTACGCCACAGTATGCTTTCAATAGGTCGAATGCTTCGCCTAGGAATGCAGTTTGCGTGTTCCAGTAGTCAGGACCTTCAGCCCAACCGCCGTCTACACCGCCCCATGGTGGGTAGTGTACTGCGTAGTATTCTAGTGCGTATGCAATGTACTCGCCTGCTTTCGGGTGATCGTGGTAAAGCGCGATACACGTTGGGATGATAGCAGAAGAGATAGAACGAACACCGTGGCTGTTCAGTGGGTTGTTCAATAGATCAACCGTCACTTTCAGGTGGTGCATGATTTCGTCTAGACGCTCAATCAAAGCATCTTGAACTTGCTGACGTTCTTCATCTGTGAAGTAGCCGTGTAGCCAGTCGTAACCCCAAGCCATAGCCGCGATAACACGGAAAGCCGCTTCATCGTTATAGCCACGAGAAGTCACGCCTTCTGGATCGTACGTAGACAGTTTTAGAGTCCAAGCTTTTGCTTTAGCAATTAGCGCTTCGTCTTCTTTCACAACACCAGCAATTGCTAGGTTACGTGTCGCGTTTAGTGCCATTTGGCAATCAACGTACATTTGACGCCAGTAAGGACGCCATAGAGAAGCTTTGCCTACCGTGTCAGCTGGGTACGCTTGAGGCTCTTCGAAAGGAGCAGTCTCAAGGAACTTAACTGTCGAGTTATTGTAGAAATCATCAAACATGCAGTGAGCTTCATCAGCTTTCACTTTCGCTTTGAATTCTTCTAACTGATCTGCTTGAACAAGAAGACGTGGACGTGCTTCGCTCAAGTTGTCTAGGAATGATAGGTCGAAGTCACGTTTCTGTACTTCGATAGGGAGTAGGTCTACAAGATTACCTGCTGAAGTATCATTCTCCAGCTTCATCTTCCTGATTGCATCAAGAGATTTTTGGTCGCTCATTCTAACTCACTTATTTTTCAAGTTGATTGAAAGGAATTAGCAATAATATACGTCTTATTGTAGGACAATTAAATCTATTTCGGTTCGATTGAACCATTTTGTACAGTTTTCGTGATTTAGGTCAGATATCTTCCACCTGACCGTTTTTCCGTTTCGCAGAGCAAAAAAATGCGACGCCCTTTCGAGTCGTCGCATTCTATTATAATCGTTTTCTATGTATTAGCTTTCAGTTACTGCTTTCGCTTGCTTGCCGCCGTCATCGACCGCTTTAACCAATAGCACACCAACACCACCAACAATCACACCACAAAGTATGAAGACTAGACGTCCCCACATTGGGTTAGTGAGTAGAGCCATTAGCATGATACCGACACCCGCTACCGCAATCAGTTTACCAAGCATTTCACGCTGTTTGTTATCCAGTACTTTCTGCTCTGCTGACTCCGCAACTAATGGAGTAGACAGGTTACCGAAGAACTTATCAACGTCTGCTTGACGCTTCTCAGTTAATGGCTTGTAGAACAGAGTTGATAGGATGAAGAAACCACCTGTCAGCGTAATGTGAGCAATCAGACCGATAGCAACCTTAACATCAGACCATTCACGGCTTGTTAGCTCTTCTAGACCGAAGATTGAAGACACCATTTCAGCGTTAACAACGAAACCCACGTAGTAAGAAACAAAACCACCAACCACTAGCGTACCCCAACCAGCCCAGTCCGGAGTCTTCTTAATAAAGAAGCCAAGGAATGCAGGAATTGTCATTGGGAAGCCGATCAGTGCGCCTACATACATCATGGTATCGAACAGGCTCAAACCTTTAAGCGAGTTGATGAACTGTGCAATAAGGATGATAGCAATACCAAACACGGCAGAAGTAATCTTAGAAACCGTTACTAGTTCTTTTTCGCTAGCCGTACCTTTACGAACGATTGGTTCATAGAAGTTCTTAACAAAGATACCCGAGTTACGGTTTAGACCAGAATCCATTGAAGACATTGTCGCTGCAAACATCGCCGCAACTAGAAGGCCAACCATACCTGCTGGCATGTACTCTTGTACGAAGTATAGGTAGGCAAAGTCACCCGCTTTCTTACCTGCATCTGGGTAAGCTGCTGCTAGGTCGACACCTTGACCTGCAATGTACCAAGAAGGCATGAACCAGATAAATACACCACAAAGCATTAGCACACACGCTAGTAGCGCCGCTTTCTTCGCGTTCTTTGAGTCTTTAGCCGCTAGGTAACGGTAAGAGTTAAGCATGTTGTTAGTAATAGAGAACTGCTTCACGAAGATGAAGAATGCCCAAATGCTGAAGATGCTTAAGTAGTTAATGTTGTTACCAGAAAGGAAAGAACCGCCTTCCGCTACAGGGAAGTTATTCACGATTTCACCAACACCGCCACCTTGAACAACAGCAACAACAGCACATGTCACGGTTACTGCCATGATGATAACCATCTGCATAAAGTCAGATGCAATTACCGCCCATGAACCACCCGTTACAGACATTGCCAATACAACCAAACCGGTAATCCAGATAGTTGCTGTCATGTCGAAACCGAAGATACCAGAAGCGATGATTGCTAGTGCGTTTAACCATACACCGGCAGAAACAACACTGTTTGGCATTGAAGACCAAGTGAACACTTGTTCGTTAGTCGCACCGAAACGCATACGAATTGCTTCGATTACCGTTACTACACGTAGTTGACGGAACTTTGGAGCAAAATATGCGAAGTTCATGAAGTAACCAAATGCGTTGGCTACGAAGATGACCGCTACTGCAAAACCATCGTTATACGCTTTACCTGCCGCACCGGTGAATGTCCATGCACTAAACTGGGTCATAAAGGCGGTTGCACCAACCATCCACCACAACATGTTACCGCCCCCGCGGAAGTAGTCACTGGTGGTACTTGTAAATGTTCTAAACATCCAACCTATCGCAATCAAGAATAGGAAATAAATGCCGACAATAATCGTGTTGAGTTCCATCGTGTATCCTTTGTCCGTTGTATTTTGTTACGAGGACTATAGGAAATCTCAAACTTTATTTGTAGTACAATAATCTAAATAAGTGATGGCGATCTTATTTTGATTGATTAAGTTAATTATATATATGACATAGGATGGAATATGGCCAATCCATTAAGGAAATTACTGGTGTTTGAGATGAAAACTCAAAAAACCAAGACCAAAGAACATCATACCCATTAAAATCAAAGACTTATAAAAAAGCGAGACTTTGCACACTTATTAACAAATACAACCAAACACATATAGATATAAAATTCTCAAAAATAATAAAAGCCAAATCAGAGCTGAATCACCCTCATTTATCACACAATAAACCAGTGTTTTATATCAATTGAGAGTAGCTAATTCTATTAGAATTCTACGTAAGTTACTCAATATAGAAGCCACATATCTTGTTGAGATGATGATGGATTCAAAAGATAAAAATTGAAAAATCATGGATGGTGCATAATTATTTGAGGAGAGATCGAGTGTCTAAAACACAAATCTCGCCGCAATATTCTCTTAATTACGATGGTAAAAAGAACTACCGCTAAACGTATACAAGAAAAATTGCCTTAAGAAAGAGTTAATCGGGAGTGAACCAAAACCGTGCTACACATGGTGCAACACACTTCTTAAAAACAAAAAAAGCATTCACTTGGTATACCTTTTTGACTGGTTTTGATGAACCTATAAATGGTTCATCGGGACGTTTAAGTGGTTCACATAATAGTTGAAACACCCGTTTAGCTTAACGGTGGTTAGCGTCTTGCAGGTGAGCCGCTGACATGTTCGCATATAACTCGTTGTGTTATAGGACGCTCGATTATCAAGCCAAAATTTTCTCCCATATGAATTAACAGAACGGCGAGCATATGGTGGTGAGTTTATATCTAGGAAATCAGCCAAAATAAAACTGGATCTGTGTCCATTTACACCCAGCTCAAAAAAAGACCAGAATCACACTATTTCCGAAACAATATGGTTAAAACAAGATCGAAGTCTAGTTAGAAGACTTTCACTTGTGATCGCTCCCCGCTTCCAAGTCATCGTTAATTGAAGAATTATTGTCATACAATATTCTATATTCATCTACCAAACGTAAGGACATGTGGAATGCGATCAATGAAAGATATCACTCAAGACGCTATCGATATCGTTAAACCCTCTATCGACAAGCTGTTTGAAAGAACGAATAGAAAAGAACTGCATATTGTCGTTATGAATCCACACCTCAAGCCTTGGGAAGCCTCTTTTGAAGACGCCATTCTATATGAAGAGTCGTTAGGAGCTCCTGACAACTGGACAATCAAGTTTGATCACCTTGCCCGTAAGAAAGCACAACAAGCGTGGCGAGAATCGACAAGCAATCTAACACTGCACTCCCAACACCCATCTTCACTACGTGACGAAGACTTACTGTTTTATGGTTCGTTTGTTTACGGAAACGTGGTTGTTGCCTGCAGTGGTGTACAACAATGGTATGACATGCTGATCAGTGGCTGGATAGCGGTAGCTATTGAACAGTTAGCAATGCACGAATACCAAACAGAAAAAGCAGAAAACCCTACAAAAACATATCGCTAATAATTAGAAACAGAAGGTACTTATTATGAGTAAACTATTAAAATCCATTATGCTAGCAGCCGGTATACTTGTTTCTGCAACGTCAATTGCAGCTGACTATCCAAGCAAAAACATTCGCTTAGTTGTGCCATTTGGCGCGGGCGGCGGCACCGATGCCGTTGGTCGTACTCTTGCAAATAGCGCGAAAGACATTCTTGGGCAAAATATTTCAATCATGAACCGTACTGGTGGCGCAGGCGCAGTTGGGATGAGCTTTGGTGCTCAGCAGCGTGCGGATGGTTACACATTAACAGTAGTAACACGTGAAATCGCTTCACTTCCTCAAATGGGTTTGATGCGTCATACCGCTGACGACTTTAAACTCATTCGTTTAGTTAACTTAGATCCTGCGGTCGTATTGGTTGCAGCAGATAGCCCATACAACACGATTAACGACCTGATTAAGGAAGCCAAAGAAAAACCAGGCAGCGTAAAATTCGCTTCAACCGCTGCGCCAAACTTCTACCTAATGTCTCTTGAAAAAGATCAAGGCATTAAATTAAACGCTATCCCTTACAACGGTGCATCAGAAGCAATTCCTGCTGTACTAGGCCATCACACAGACGTCACTATGGTTACTCCTGGTGAAGCTATCGCTCAACTTCGTTCAGGCCAACTAAAAGCATTAGGTGTCATGTCTGAAGAACGTATTCAGTACATTCCAGATGTTCCTACTTTGAAAGAGCAAGGCATTGATGTAGTAACAGGTACATGGCGCGGTATTGGTGCTCCAAAAGATACACCTGATGCAGTAATCGAAAAGTTGGGGGCTGCATTTGATGAAGCAATGGCAAGTGAAGAGTTCAAAACTTTCATGGCGAAAGGTGCAATGACGATTCACAATCTTGATGACAAAGCCTTCACTGAGTTTGTTGCAGAAGATACAAAATCATTGACTCAATTAATTCAATAACCTTTGTTCAGAGGCACAGCTTTTATCAGTTGTGCCTCTGTTACTAGTTTGTACCTTTCCCTTGCTTTACTTTTTAGGGGTAAACTCCATGTCTAACTCTCACTCTTACTTAAACCGAAACGTCGTTTTCCCTTCTATCATCATTATCCTTAGCGCAATCGCGTTCGCGCTGATCACTCAATTTGATCGTCCGATGTACCAAGATGCAAGTGTCGATGCAAAATTCTTCCCGATGGTGATTGTGATTGCCCAAATTGCTATCTGTATTGTTCTCATCGTTCAACACAAATTAAAAGGTGCCTCTGAACAACAAGAAGTGATGATAAGCAAGATGTCGATTTTCGGCGTTGCTTTTCTTATTGGCTACGCATTACTCATCAGTGTAGTTGGCTACCTTTATGCTAGTTTGATTGCATTTATGTTCTACCTCGTTTACTTCAAAGTGAAGAAGCCAATCTATTACGTTGTCGCCGTTGTCTTTGTGTTCGCGGTTTACTATCTATTTGGCGAGGTGTTCTACATCGCGCTTCCTGAAGCAACGTGGTCTTAGGAGGTCATATGTTTGAATATCTAATCGATGGTCTCGCAACTGCAGTTAGCTTTGCAGTGCTTCCTGTCCTTGTTTTTGGCGTACTGGGCGGCGTTATTTTAGGCGCACTACCCGGACTTACAGCGACAATGGGCGTGGCAATTCTCCTTCCATTTACCTTTGGCATGGAACCGACTTCAGCCCTTGTGATGTTAATTGGTGTATACATTGGTGGGATTTACGGTGGCTCAATTGCCGCAATTTTACTTAAAACCCCAGGAACACCGGCTTCTGCAGCAAGTGTACTCGACGGTCACACTATGGCTGTTAGAGGACAAGCAGCAAGAGCATTAAGTATTTCTGCTGTTGCATCATTTATTGGCGGGCTGTTAAGTACTATCGTCCTCATCGCGATTGCGCCTAAATTAGCGACCTTTGCACTGCGTTTTAATGCGCCAGAATATTTTGCACTCGCTCTGTTTGGTTTAACGATTATTGCGAGTGTTTCTTCGAACAACATTTTTAAAGGGTTACTTGCGGGAACCATTGGATTATTGGTTTCAACTGTTGGACTCGACCCAATCAGCAGTGTGCCAAGATTTACTTTTGACATCATGGATCTTTACAGCGGAATCAATGTCATCCCTGTCTTAATTGGTTTATTCGCTCTATCTGAGGCATTAAACCAACTAGAGAAGCTGTTCTCTGAAAAGAAAGTCGTTGCACCGAAATTTGACCACAAACTATTAAGTAAAAGTGATCTCAAAGAAATGCTACCAACGGCCATAAAAAGTGGTTTGATGGGAACAACTATCGGCTCGGTACCGGGTGCTGGTGCTGATATATCTGCATTTGTTTGTTACAACGAAGCAAAACGTTCGTCTAAGAACCCAGAAGAGTTTGGTAAAGGCTCGGTTCGTGGCCTTGCAGCCGCTGAATCTGGAAACAACGGCGTAACGGGTGGCTCGCTAGTTCCGTTATTAACACTAGGTGTTCCTGGAGATGCCGTGGCAGCGGTTCTTCTTGGTGCACTTATAGTACAAGGACTCACACCAGGCCCACTGCTATTCGCCCAAAACCCCGAAGTGGTTTATGGCGTGTTCAGCTCAATGTTGGTCGCTAACCTTGTGATGTTAGTGATTGGTTTAATGGGTATTCGCTTCTTCTGTCGAATCATTGAAGTACCGAAGATCATCATGATTCCAATCATTGTCTTCCTTTCAATTGTCGGCGCTTACGCAATTAACAACTCGATGTTTGATGTGGGTATTGCAATCGGTTTCGGTCTACTTGGCTTTATCTTAACTAAACTGGATATCCCTTCTTCACCGATTCTGCTTGCGATCATCTTAGGGCCAATGGCAGAAACAAACCTTAGAAAATCACTGCTGATGTACGATGGCAGTTGGTCTTTCCTTTATGAGCGTCCTATTGCTCTCGCGTTTATCGTGTTAGCTGTATTCTCGGTTTATTCAACGTTAAAAATGAAGAAAAAGCAGAAACAAAAGCAAACTTACGAACATCATGATTAGCCGCTTGTTTAAGCTAGAATATTGAAACAACTCAAAGCCAGAGACAACAGTCTCTGGCTTTTTTCATACATGAAAGCAGCCAATTTTCGTAAACGGTAGACAACAAAAAAGGTATGCACTTGGCATACCCTTTTAAGTCGTTTATCCGAGCGTAATGCTGTTCATCTCTATATGAGGTGACTCATCTACCTACGCTCTAGATTATTTCTATTACGCCGTCGCCAGACGGTGGTTGGCATCTTGCAAGTGTGCAGCAGACACAACTCGTGCCTTATCACTATCACCAGCCATGATTGCTTCATAGATTCTACGGTGTTCATTGATACACGTGCTTCCTTCTTCAGAAGAGTGCACGATGAAGTTCACGAACATCGTAGTCAAGATATTGCCGAATGGCAGGTAGAAGTCATTACCTGTCGCATTAAAGATCAAGCTATGAAAACGAGTATCAATATCTGTCCAACGCTCTTGATCAAATACTTCAGCCTCATCCACTTCTACCATTTTTTGGAAGATTTCTGAAAGTTCAATGCGTTGTTCAGCCGTTGCAAATTTAGCCGCCAGTGCGCACGCTTCAGGTTCAATCGCACGGCGAAGGCCTAAAAACTGAGAACAGAATTGATCTATGTCGGTTAGACCATCCATCCATTCAATCAGCTGAGGATCAAGAAAGTTCCAATATGCGCGGTCGACTACACGAGTACCGATTTTCGGGCGGGACTCTAACAAACCTTTAGAAGTTAATAGTTTAACTGCTTCACGTAGTGCCGTTCGGCTAATACCAAACTGTTCACATAACGCCATTTCACCAGGAATAATAGAACCTTGCGGCAGATCGCCAGACAAGATTCCACGAGCGATTTCACGCGCTACTTGCACGTGCAGGCTACGCTTCGAGCCCGAAATTGAATTAAAAGTGCTAACCATAAGTTCACTTATTTTATATGTTATGTTTATGTATTATTTAAGGATTACTATAACAGTATTTCAACCTACAGCCAATTGAGTAAAATCCAAACGAATCACAACCTGCAAATTTTTATAATCAGAGATTTAAAAAACATCCTGTGAGAAACGTTATCTTAAATCACTCATAAATCCGTACTCAAAACTAACCCTCTTTGTATCGGTATGAAAACCACCAGCACAGCCTCGAAAAACCATGGGAAAAAGGTACACCTTTAGAAGCGCAATTCATTAACCGCCAGAGATTATTAAATGAGATCCCCTTCCCAAATTACATCAGCCTCTGTCCTACACGCATAAAAAAACCGAGCAACTCACAACGAGTTACTCGGTTTGACTTATTTCCGATATTCTTTGTCATCGACATTAATTTCGTTCAGTTACTTAGATGCGAACACCCTTACAATCGAACATGATATGGCGCTTCGTTCCCGCAAAGCACCACATCAGCACACACCATCGTTAAACGGTATGTGTGTTGATCATTTACAGTTGAGCGAATGACCCTTCCCACGAGTATGTCTCACCCGCGAACTCAACAGCGTGAGTTGCTTGCTGCGTGTCTTCAGCTTGGTTTGAAATACCGTAGTGGTAAGTGTTACCAGAAGTAGTCTGAATGCGAACAACAGTCCCGACACTGTTATGGCCCACAACAGATACTGATTTAACCAGACCACGAGCGCCTACAGAGGCTTCGATAGACTCGTTAAAGTAACCATGCGTTTCTAGTACAGAAGCAAACACGTGGTTTTGACCAGACTGACGTAAGATAAGCGCAGGCTCACTCTTAAGGTTGAAGTCTGGATCGTTAGCACCAGTGCGAGCAAAAATCACTTCGCTGCCCGCATTCGCGCTGGTTACTAGGCTGTAGTAACTGCTGTCATGTAGCCAGCTTACTAGAGAGCCCTCTTCGTTCACTTTGCCTGAAGCAACGTTCCATAAATGTTGGTAACCGTTGTCTTCACCTAATGGCTTAAGCGTTGTTTCCATGTTGTAATCGAAGTCAGTGCGAATGATTTGACCCGAGTGGTGAACGGGTAAGTCGTACTGGTGCTCAGCGTCAGCTTCGATGCGGTACACATCAATTACTAGCGGTTTTTCGAACTCAGGTAGTTCAGCAAGAATCACGCTGCGTTGCATGTCTACGCCAGTGTAGTACTCAGAAATTGTGCCGCTCATACCTTGTAGCGACTGGTCGTCTGCTACGAAGAAGTGCTTCTGACCAAACTTAGACTCAGCCAATGCTGTGTTGAAGTTGTTCTGCGTTTTCTGATCAACCGTTACTGTGTTGTGAGCAACCGTCTGCTTACAGTAAGACTTGTTCTCCGGGATGTAACGACCGCCAAACTTAGGCTCAACGTTTACCCAACGACCGAAGCCGTAATCGTGCAGCACTTCGTGGCCACGGTTGAATACGCTTAGGTGCAAGCCATCGTAGTGACCATGGTCTAGCGCAGAATGGTACTGGTGGTCTGAACCGTGCTGACCAAACCAGATCAACGCCATTGTGTCGTCGTCTTGCACATCACGGTGACGAAGGATGCTTACGCCGCCTTTTTCGCCTTCAGGCCCGTCTGTTACAAACAGGCTACCCCAGTTGAATGGTTTGATGTCGTCTGCTGCATCAACCGCATCAGACAGTGTTTTACCAGAAGCATGAACCCAAACATTTTTTTGGTGATCAGCCATACCAAGCAGAGTTTCAGTCTGCTCGTAACGGTGGTAACACACAGACGTCGCCATGATAACCCCTTCATCGTTGATAGAAATCGTCTTCGATGAATCGTTCAGAGCAGGCAATGTGCCGTCTGGGAATGCAGTTTTGAATACTGAGTAAGACGTTGTCTTGATCACTGAATCGTTAAATTCGTAAATACCGATTTCTGGCTGACGACGTTCAATCGCTTCTGCGAACAGGTAGATTGGACGCAGAGAGAAACGGTGATAGTAAGGACCTTCCATGTAGTAGCCGTCTGGCGAGAACAGTTGGTCAAGTTGCGCTAGGAAACCGCCGCTTACTTTGTCCAATTTCAGGCCGTAAAGTGCTTTATCTACAGACTCTTGATCGTTGATCGCGTAACCACAGATACCTACCGCCGCCACTGCCCATAAGCCGTGGTTGTGTACGATATCGAAGTCGTGTGCGTAAGTAACAACGAACATTTCGATCATTTGCTTCAGAAGATCGTCTTCGATAAGACGCTTCTGCTCTTCAGAGATAGTGTGGTAAATGCAGCTGTACGCACAAGAAGCGTAAAGCATCCACATGTTCTCGTTCAACGTTTGGTGGAACAGCTTACCCGGAGGGTTAGTGTCACGGCTTACGTTGCTTTCCAATGTTGGGTATACCGTCGCGTACGCAGTTAGCATATCAACGATGTAATCACGGTACTTTGTTTCCTCTGTGATCAGGAACAAACGACCCGCTAGATCCATATGGATGTAGTTTTGCTTGTGACGATTGTGCTCGTAACCGCCACCTTCACCGTGACCTGGTACTTCGATGCCAACTTCTGCCATGTACGCGTCAGTTTGTTTAATGTCGCGAGTCAGTGCGTTACCTAAAAGGCTATCCTTGCCAAGTTCTTTACGAAGCTCTGCTGCTTCATCAAAGTTAAGTAAAAGTGGTTGATAGCTCATTATTATTTCCCCTGCTCTGCTCTGCTTGCTAATTCTGGGTTTAAAGTTGTTTCTACTGAGTAGAAGCCTGTCCAGCTGTATACTTTGCCGTTCAGCTCTACTTTGTGTTCAGTGCTGTCAGTCGCGCCAAGTTGGTTGCTGATCATCACTGTCACGTTTGATTTCTCTGTGGTGATCTCAACTACCGAACCGATATTGGTGTGAGCCACTACTTTGATGTCTTTCACAACACCACGTGCATTGACTGATTGCTCGAACTCTTCGTTGAAGTAACCGTGCGTTTCAAGAACAGAAGCGAACAGTGTTGTTTCGCCCTTGCTACGTAGAATGAAAGCAGGCTCTGAGCGTAGGTTGAAGCTTGGGTCGTTAGCGCCAGTGCGAGTAAAGATAACTTCAGCATTGTCGTTAGACGTTGCACCTAGCCACGTGTAGTAGGTGTTGTTCTGTAGCCAGCTTACCAGTGCTGTGCCCTTCACTTCACCGCTTGCCACGTTCCATAGGTGTTGGTAACCGAAGTCTTCACCTAGCGTGTTCAGCTCTTTGTTTGCTTGGTATTCAAAGCTAGTGCGAACAATCTGACCTTGATATTGGTGTGAGTAGTCGTACTGATGCTCACCTTCACCGCCTTTCTCAGAATCTAAACGGTAAAGATCTAATAGTAGCGGAGATTCTAATTCTTCAAGGTTTAGCATGAACACGCTGCGTTGCATGTCAAAACCTTCGTAATGATCGTTAGCAAATGCGCTCATGCCATTGATTTGCTCATCTTCTACTTTGAAGAAGTGTGGCAAGCCGTGTACTGCATCTGCACGTTCAACGTCAAAGTTGTTCTGACATTTTTCATCAATCGTTACTGCGTTATGTGCAATTGTTTGACGAGCGTAAGATTTGTTTTCGTCTAGGTAACGGCCGCCGAATTTAGGCTCAACGTTCACCCAACGACAGAAGCCGTATTCACGCAGTACTTCTTGACCACGGTTGAAGAAAGAAATACCCAGCGTATCAAAGTTACCGTGACCCATGCCGTGTTGGCCGTAGTTCATCACTAACTGAGAAACGTCGCCTTTCTTATCCTGCATACGGATAAAGCCTTGCGCGCCGTTGTGACCTTGAGGGCCTTCGTTCAATTCAACACTTGGCCAGAAAGGCATGCCGATTTCTTGCTCAGCAGACGCCGCTTCATAAGCTTTAGATAGCTCAAGACCACATGGGTGCATCCAAACTGCGTCTTGAATCTTCGCCATACCAAGAATGTTTTGGTCAACGCCGTTTTCAGATGAGTAATGTTTGCTGTAAACGCTCACTGCAACCTGAACACCCATGTCTGTAATACCCATTGTGCGAGATGCATCGTTCAGAGCTGGGAATTCGCCGTTCGGGTAAGCCGTCGCAAGCATCGCTTGTACTGTGTTACCAATCACGCCGCCTTTGTAGTTGTAGATATCCACTTCAGGCATATGACGGTGAATCACTTCAGCGAACACACACGTTGGACGAATCGCATAACGGTGGTAGTAAGGACCTTCCATGTAGTAGCCAGACGGTGCAAACAGCTGAGAAACTTGCGCTAGGAAGCCGCCAGTGTCGTTACGGTCAATGCCGTACACCGACATTTCAAGGTACTCACGCTTGCCAAGAGCAAGACCACAAATACCGACAGCGGCTACAGCCCAAATACCGTGGTTGTGAATTCGGTCGAAGTCGTGTGCGTATTTAACTGTGAACATTTCTAGCATTGGTTCGAAAATACGAGACTCAATATTGTCGCGTTGTTCTTGTGTCAGGGTTGAAGCAACACAAGAGTAAGCTAAGCTTGAGAACATTAACCAGCAGTGTTCGTTCAGGATTTGGTGGAACAAACGACCTGTAGGGTTAGTGTTTTTCTGTACGTGGTAATCAAACGTTAGGTATTTGTCTGCGTACTCTTCTAGTAATTCAGTAACAAAGTCAGCGTATTTTTGCTCTTTAGTGATCAAGAACATGCGACCAGCTAGATTCATGTACGTGTAATTTTGCTTATGGCGGTTATGTTCGTAACCCCCAGCTTCACCATGACCTGGGACATCAATAGGTAAACGCATGAATGCTTCTAGATCTTTCGCGTTCGCTGCAATGGTTTTGCCCATTAAGCTAGAACGGCCCACTTCAAGATGAAGCTGCTCGATTTCTGCTTCAGTCAACAATACTGGTTTAGTCGTCATATTCTTTGTCACCCTCAATAAAGAGTTTATCTGCTTAAACTTTGATTAAATTTTCAAACTCCATATAAAGTAATACAATATGAGCTTTAATTATACCTATTCGTCGCTAAATGATGAGTAGAGTCACATAATTAGCCATAAGTCATTGATGTAGCTGGCTAATGGTAAATATTAGCCATTTATTAAGTTGTTGATTTATTTACGCTATATAAAGTATCGCTTGATCGATATCACACAAATTTAGATATATTGTATTACAATTAGGCTCATTCCCTTATGATGGATGCAAGTTAAGTAACACTTAAAAGATTTAAACAGATTAGGAGATACACAATGAACTCTTTCTTTATCCTAGATGAAAACCCATGGGAAGAACTTGGTGGCGGCATTAAGCGTAAAATCGTTGCTTACACTGACGATCTAATGGCAGTACACCTATGTTTTGATAAGGGCGCGATTGGCCACCCTCATACTCACGAAATCCATGACCAAATCGGTTACGTAGTTCGTGGTAGCTTCGAAGCTGAGATTGAAGGCGAAAAGAAAGTCCTTAAAGAAGGCGATGCTTACTTCGCTCGTAAACACATGATGCACGGTGCAGTTGCACTAGAGCAAGACAGCATCCTTCTTGATATCTTCAACCCTGCGCGTGAAGATTTCCTAAAATAATAAACAGCGCAACCTCAGTTGCTAAGGTAAGCATATGAAATCATTAAACATCGCGGTCATTGGCGAGTGCATGGTTGAGCTACAAAAGAAACAAGACGGGCTTAAGCAAAGTTTCGGTGGCGATACACTAAATACTGCACTTTACTTGTCTCGCTTAACAAAAGAGCAAGATATCAACACGAGCTACGTAACAGCGCTAGGCACTGACCCATTCAGTACCGACATGTTAGAAAAGTGGCAAGCGGAAGGTATCGACACTAGCTTAATTGCTCAGCTTGATCACAAACAACCAGGGCTTTACTACATCGAGACCGATGAAACTGGTGAACGCAGTTTCCACTACTGGCGTAATGATGCTGCAGCAAAGTTCATGTTTGACCAGGAAGACACGCCTGCTCTACTTGATAAGTTATTCTCTTTTGATGCGGTTTACCTAAGTGGTATTACGCTTGCTATCTTGACAGAGAATGGACGCACGCAGCTATTCAACTTCTTAGACAAATTTAAAGCGCAAGGCGGCCAAGTATTCTTCGACAATAACTTCCGTCCAAAACTTTGGGAAAGTCAACAAGAAGCGATTTCTTGGTACTTGAAGATGCTTAAGTACACTGACACGGCTCTACTGACGTTCGATGACGAGCAAGAGTTGTACGGCGACGAAAGCATTGAACAGTGTATTGCACGTACGTCTGAATCTGGTGTGAAAGAGATCATCATTAAACGTGGTGCTAAAGACTGCTTAGTAGTTGAAAGCCAAAGCGCTCAGTACGTTGCTCCAAACCCAGTAGACAACATTGTTGATACTACAGCGGCTGGCGACTCGTTCAGCGCGGGCTTCCTAGCTAAGCGCTTAAGCGGTGGCAATGCACGTGATGCAGCGTTAGCAGGTCATATTGTGGCAGGGACTGTGATTCAGCATCCAGGTGCTATCATTCCTCTAGAAGCGACGCCTGATCTGTCTCTATAATTACGCACTTTAACTATTAATCAAGGGTTTGCTTAGTTGAAAGCAAGCCCACATTTAACGTGAGAAAGAATTCATGACGACATTAAATGAACAACTAGCAAACCTAAAAGTAATTCCTGTAATCGCTATCAACCGTGCTGAAGACGCTATCCCTCTAGGTAAAGCACTTGTTGAAAACGGCATGCCATGTGCAGAAATCACGCTACGTACAGAATGTGCAATCGAAGCGATTCGCATCATGCGTAAAGAATTCCCAGACATGCTAATTGGTTCAGGTACTGTACTGACTAACGAGCAAGTTGACGCATCTATCGAAGCTGGCGTTGATTTCATCGTAAGCCCAGGTTTCAACCCGCGCACTGTTCAATACTGTATCGATAAAGGCGTTGCAATCGTACCGGGTGTTAACAACCCAAGCCTAGTTGAACAAGCAATGGAAATGGGCCTTCGCACGTTGAAGTTCTTCCCTGCTGAGCCTTCTGGCGGTACTGGTATGCTTAAAGCACTAACAGCGGTTTACCCTGTTAAATTTATGCCTACTGGTGGCGTAAGCTTGAAGAATGTTGATGAATACCTATCGATCCCTTCTGTACTTGCGTGTGGCGGTACTTGGATGGTTCCAACTAACCTTATCGACGAAGGTAAGTGGGACGAACTAGGCAAGCTGGTTCGTGACGCAGTTGATCACGTTAACGCTTAATCTATTTTAGATTGAGTGATGAAGCCTCACCTCGGTGGGGCTTTTTGTTATCTGGCGTTTATTGCGCTGACTAACCGTAAAACACGCTCAATCAACATTATGTTTCCCCCACACCTTATCGCCTTTCTCTCTATGGGCTCGTCCAGCTCCGCGACTAAGACAGGCAATAACAAGTAATGTAAGCTTTCAATCGACTTCAGCACGCATCTAACGAAGCGTTACTGGTGCCCCCTATCGCCTATCCAGCTTCTTATCCAGCCCCTTACCCAGCAATGTTCCTTTTCGATACGTCATCAAACATCTCTCGTGGCATCTAATGAAGGTCACAATAGACAAAGTGCACCGCAAAATGTGTCCCGTCCGTCCAGTTTAACGCCCACTCAGTGACAAAAATTCCAAATATGCACCTCTATGGCACGAAAAAATGAATAAATAGCATAGAAAGGCTACAGAGCCGCAGACAAATACAAAATAGCGAAGTGAAAACAATGAGCTACACTTGAAATCCCAATACAGAATTTTTCAGTATAGAGTTCCAAATTAACGTGAATGTCGTCGCACAACACACCAATTTGTAGCACATTTGTTACGGTTATAATTAAAATCTTATAGATACGGCAAAGTAAGCGCTTTTGTTTATATTGTAATACATATAAACATTTAACCCTCAATTTATTTTAGATCTCAAACAAAATACACTCACATTTAAATTCAATTAAAACAAATACTTATATAACCACGTGTTAGAGGCCGAAAAATCAATGCGACCTAGATCATACTAAAGACATATTGTAGTACAAATAAACCTTGAGACGCGTTAATCTAAGCCCAGTTAATTATGATATTTAAAAGGCTGAAAAGATGACTATTGATACTTTTGTTGTTCTCGCCTACTTCTTCTTTTTAATCGCGATTGGTTGGATGTTCCGTAAGTTCACCACCTCTACAAGTGATTACTTCAGAGGGGGCGGCAAAATGTTGTGGTGGATGGTTGGTGCAACTGCCTTCATGACACAATTTTCAGCATGGACGTTTACAGGTGCCGCAGGACGCGCATTCAATGACGGTTTCGTTATTGTAATCCTATTCTTAGCCAATGCTTTTGGCTACTTCATGAACTATATGTACTTCGCTCCAAAGTTCCGCCAACTTCGTGTGGTAACGGCGATCGAAGCTATTCGTCAGCGCTTTGGTAAAACGTCTGAACAGTTCTTCACATGGGCAGGTATGCCGGACAGCCTTATCTCTGCAGGTATCTGGCTAAACGGTCTAGCTATCTTTGTAGCAGCGGTATTCAACATCCCAATGGAAGCTACCATTGTGGTAACGGGTATGGTTCTAGTATTGATGGCAGTAACCGGCGGCTCTTGGGCGGTTGTTGCTTCTGACTTCATGCAAATGCTTGTAATCATGGCCGTGACAATCACTTGTGCGGTAGCAGCTTACTTCCACGGTGGCGGCTTAACTAACATTGTTGCTAACTTCGACGGCGACTTCATGTTAGGTAACAACCTAAACTACATGAGCATCTTCATCCTTTGGGTTGTATTCATCTTCGTGAAGCAGTTCGGTGTAATGAACAACAGCATCAACGCATACCGTTACCTATGTGCAAAAGACAGTGAAAACGCACGTAAAGCGGCAGGCCTAGCATGTATCCTTATGGTTATTGGTCCACTAATTTGGTTCCTACCACCTTGGTACGTTAGTGCATTCATGCCTGAGTTCGCTGAGCAATACACATCAATGGGCGACAAAGCCGGTGATGCTGCTTACCTAGCATTCGTACAGAACGTAATGCCAGCAGGTATGGTTGGTCTTCTTATGTCAGCAATGTTCGCTGCGACAATGTCTTCTATGGATTCAGGTCTGAACCGTAACGCTGGCATCTTTGTAATGAACTTCTACAGCCCGATTCTTCGTCAAAACGCGACTCAGAAAGAGCTGGTTATTGTCAGCAAGCTAACCACTATCATGATGGGTATTATCATCATCGCGATTGGCTTGTTCATTAACTCTCTGCGTCACTTAAGCTTGTTCGATATCGTAATGAACGTAGGTGCGTTAATTGGCTTCCCAATGCTTATCCCTGTACTACTTGGTATGTGGATTCGTAAGACGCCTGACTGGTCTGGTTGGTCTACGCTAATCGTTGGTGGCTTCGTTTCTTACATCTTCGGTATCTCGCTTCAAGCAGAAGACATCGAGCACCTATTTGGTCTAGAAACAGCGCTTACTGGCCGTGAATGGAGCGACTTGAAAGTGGGTCTTAGCCTAGCTGCTCACGTAGTGTTTACTGGTGGTTACTTCATCATGACTTCTCGCTTCTACAAAGGCCTATCGCCAGAGCGTGAGAAAGAAGTTGACCAACTATTCACTAACTGGAACACGCCGCTTGTAGCGGAAGGTGAAGAGCAACAAAACCTAGATACTAAACAGCGTTCAATGCTTGGTAAGCTTATCAGCACAGCAGGTTTCGGTATCCTAGCAATGGCTCTGATTCCAAACGAACCAACAGGACGCTTGTTGTTCCTACTATGTGGTTCAATGGTACTAACCGTTGGTATCCTATTGGTTAACGCATCTAAAGCTCCGGCTAAGATGAACAACGAGTCAGTTGCTAAATAGCTAAATAAGCAGCTAACAAGTTAAACCAAAATGAAGCCCATGTTATTCGATAACATGGGCTTTTTGTTTGTCTTCGGTTTATCAAAACGGAATATGAAACGCACCTCGATCAATGCTCACAAACCATAGAAATACCTATCTCCTGCCCTCGTTTCATCTTCTTTTCCAACCTTTCCAATGGTTTGATCTCTTTCTCTGATTGTTTCTGTTACTTTGAATGACAACACAAACACAACAGACAATTACAATGAAAAAAACATCACTATTACTTGCTTCCATTGCTCTGGCACTTTCTGGTGTCGCACACGCTGACCAGCTAGAAGACATTCAAAAATCAGGTACTCTGCGTGTGGGCACCACAGGTGACTACAAGCCTTTCTCTTACTTCGATGGTAAAAGCTACTCTGGCTACGATATCGACGTTGCACAGCACATCGCGGAACAATTAGGCGTTGAATTGAAGATTGTTCGTACCACATGGAAAGATCTACTGGCCGATCTAGACGACGATAAGTACGACATCGCAATGGGCGGCATTACACGTAAAATGCAGCGTCAGTTAAACGCGGAACAAACTCAAGGCTACATGACCTTTGGTAAGTGTTTCTTGGTTGCAAAAGGCACCGCAGAACAGTACGACAGCATTGAGAAAGTGAACCTCTCTTCTGTTCGTGTGGGCGTGAACATTGGCGGTACTAACGAGATCTTTGCCGACGCGAACTTGCAGAATGCAAGCTTCACACGCTACGAGAACAATCTCGACGTACCGAAAGCAGTAGCAGAAGGCAAAGTTGATGTGATGGTAACAGAAACGCCTGAAGGTCTATTCTATCAAGTAACTGATGAACGTCTTGAAGCGGCACGCTGCGAAACTCCATTCACCAACAGTCAGTTCGGCTATCTGATTCCTAAAGGTGAACAACGTTTGTTGAACACGGTGAACTTCATTATGGATGAGATGAAATTGAAAGGTGTTGAAGAAGAGTTCCTGATCCACAACTCCCTTAAGTAACTCTTTTCAATTTATACCGTAACAAAAAAGAGGCCAGCAATGCTGGCCTCTTTCGTTATGGTTTAATGGTTCGCTTTTAGTTTAATCGTTAGATTCTAATAGCTAGCCTCCAATTTAGCGTTAACCGTGAGTGATGACATTTTGTTGCACTAACGCATCCAAAATATCCGAAGGCATGGTGCTACTTAAGGTTAGCTTTGGCGCAAGGTCTTCAACCACAATCACCTGTTCCGTAGTACCTAAGCCATCCGGGTTGATCGTAAGCTCAATATCATCCCCGTCCACTTTCGCGTCTATCTGTTTTAGCAACGCGGTCATGTCTGGAGATGTATTTTTAAGCTCCGGCAACACTTCTCTCAAGTCAATGCTGTCCCCTTCCGACAAATCAAAGTCGGTAATCGTATCTTCAACACCATCTTCGATGTTAAGCCATACGAACGAGTCCATACCATCACCACCAGTCAGAATGTCTGAGCCTCCGCCGCCAATCAGGGTGTCGTTACCGTCACCGCCAACAAGCGTATCGTCACCTGCGCCACCTTCAAGTCGATCATTCCCTGAACCACCCGTTAAGTCAGTCGCATTAGCACCAGCCAGTAACTGAACATCATCGGTTTCCGAAGCCAAGTTAATATCAACTGCGTTAGACACAATGTTCAAGTTAAGGTCAATCGATGCAGAGGTTGCTGTATCGTTGTTGTCAGTCTCTTCAGAAACCGCCTCGACTTTCAGTGTGTAGTTACCTGGAGTTTGAGAAAGCCCAACCGCTTGCAAGCTTTCAATTGCATCTGCCGTTGCTACCCAAACACCACCGCCAAGATCCGTCACAGAACCCGCAGCACTGGTGATTTGAGCGCCAGCAGGTACATCACTGATATGCAGCGTTAGCTCTTCTGTAATGTCCGTTAAGGCTGCGATAATCCCAACTAAAGGAATGCCACTCGCACTCACAGACTGACTCGCAGTAATGTTTCTCACGTAGTTAGTCGCACTATCGATAGACAGGGTTGGTGCATTCGCCACTGGCGTCACCGCGATGTTGTAAACCACAGGTGCTGTCTCTATCGCAATACCTGAAGGGTTGCCGCTGTCTTTGGCAACAACTTCTAATCCAATGCTATTGGTTGGAGACAGGCTCGCATCAAGGAAAACACCATTTGGACTGGTTGGCGTATCAATCAACGCATTCAGGTCACTCAATGTCCCCACTAAGATGACTGAACCCGTGTTGTTGCCGTTAACAACAACCGTCGTCACTGCTGGAAGTGATACATTCAATGTACCGTAATCCACCGTCAGCGTGACGGTCATCAGATCATCAGAAAATGTATCTACATAATCAGGGTCACTGACATTGATACCACTCAACAGTTGACCAGCATCCTCGTCAATAACCGTAGTGACACTGTCACCATTAACGACCGGTGTATCGTTCACTCCATCGACAATCGCGGTGATCTCCGCTGTATCCATTAGGAAGTCATTAGCGCCGTTGGTTGTACCATCATCCTCTACGGTATAGGTAAACTTAACGTTGCCGTTGTATTCATCAGCTGCCGTAAATACCCAGTATGGGCCAGTGATCGTAGCATCATCAGCACCACCTACGTTCTCGAAGCGTTGTAGTTGACCTTGGCCTTCATCGAGCGCCAGATTAGTCACGGTAATCGTGTCGTTTTCCGGATCGCTCGTCGCAGCAATTAAATCGCCCTCTTTGATGATCAACTGACCTTCTTCAAGGATGTTGCCTAAGTCGATGTCCGTTGCTACAGGAGCGTCATTCACTTCCGTTACTTCAAGACTAATTTCAGCACTGTCGGTTAGGAAGTCATCCGCGCCATTAGTTGTACCGTCATCAGTAATTGAGTAATTGAATTTAACGTCACCGTTAAAGTCGTTGTCCGCTACAAATAGCCAGAATGGTCCGGTAATCGCCGCGTCATCGGCGCCACCTGCATTTTCAAAGCGGGTTAGTTGGCCTTGTCCCTGAGTCAGAGTTACACCAGTTACTGTTAAGTTGTGGTTTTCTGGGTCAGAGCTTGCTGCAATTAAATCCCCTTCAACAATGACGATTTGACCATCTTCTGCAATCGAACCTAAATCAACGTCTGTCGCGACAGGTGCATCATTCACTTCCGTTACGATGAGGCTAATTTCAGCGCTATCGGTCAAGAAATCATCCACACCATTGGTTGTGCCATCATCGATAATGGAATAGTTGAATTTCACATCACCGTTGAAATCATTATCTGCAACGAACAGCCAGAATGGTCCGGTAATCGCCGCGTTATCGGCGCCACCTGCGTTTTCAAAGCGCGTTAATTGGCCTTGTCCTTGAGTCAGGGTTACACCCGTAACCGTCAGGTTATGGTTTTCAATGTCAGAACTTACTGAAATCAAGTCTCCTTCCACAATCACTATTTGACCATCTTCAGCAATCGAACCTAAATCAACATCAGTTGCCACAGGAGCGTCATTCACTTCCGTTACTTTAATGGTGAAAGTAGTTTGGTTGGTCTGTGCTGTATTCGGATCACCCGCATCAATCAAGCCATTATTACCGCCGTCATCGAGTGTTGCATTAATCGTGACTAAACCACTCTGGTTGAGATAGTTCTGGTCTGGGTCTGGTTTGAAAGTCACGGCTCCATTAGTCAATGCGGTATTGATGTCGGCTTCTTTACCGGTAATCACCAATGAGCCACCAGGTTGCAATACAAACGTCACGTCAGGTGAGCTCGTAAACTCAAACACACCTTGCGCTCCCGGAAGTGTTTGATCGACTTGCAACGTAAGAACATACGGAGCGTCTGGATTATCAAAGTTAGCATCAACGTCGTAGATACTAAAGTTGTCGATAGCAACACTAATGTCTTCCGATGTTTCAATATTCGTTACGTTCACAAAGATCGGTTGATCGTTAATAGGATCAATCACCAGATCAACATCGAAGCTGGTTGGCGTCCCCAAATATTCGGTGTTATCAGCGTCAGTATCCACAGAGCGAACGGTAATCTGCAGCGGGCCATTAATGCCTAATACATTACCCGTATCGCTATTGTGTTCACCTGAATTGAATACGATCTTATCGAGCGACTGTGCAGGAACATCAAGTGTCCAAAGCTGCGTAACTGGATCATAACTAGCCAAGGTTGTGCCGTCTGGATAATAGATAGAGGCATCTTGAGGAACGCCCGCAACTTCTACTCGAAGTGTCTCTGGTGCATTCTCGGTATAAGTGCCGTTGCCCGTTGCAGATAGCTCTTTATCCAAAATCGTCGCATTGATTTCGATATCAATGTTTTGACCTTCGTTACCTGTCACAGAATCTGTTGGATTAGTATCAACATCATCACCCACAGGTACCACATGCAGCTTAAAGCTTGGCAGATTTGATGCTGCAGTAGGCACACCCAACAAAGATTCTTGAGTAAATACGGCAACACCAAATTCAGCCGTACCACTGAAGTCCTTAGGCGGTAAAATCGAAATCTCACTCAAGTCGAACGATAACCCTGATGCTTGAGGTAGTTGAACACTCCACTCACCACCACCATTATTCTTCACCGTGTATGCCGAACCAGCATCTGCACGCATCTGGAAGCCATCAGGTACATCTGTAAACTTAATCGACACAAACTGTTCTGAGCCATCAAGGTCAGTCAGTGCAATCGATACAGGCCCTGTGCCCGACAAAGAAATCAGCTGGTCCTCAGTACCCGTAATCTCGATAACATCAGGATCGCTACCCGGGCCAGTGACAGACACGTCATCCACCACAGGAACGACTTCAAAACTGACATTGGTAGAGAAAGTATCGGTATCAGTCGCGCTGCCAGTTGGCGAAGCTGCATCATTGTATGTAGCAGTATCGGTAATCGTCCCGCTGACATTCACTTGCACCTGATTTACGTCATTATCTGTTGGGTAATTTAACGCCGGTCGGAATAGTACATTATCCAACGCGCCTGCATTAATCTCAGCTTCATTAAAGGTCACCGATGTGCCAAGCGATACCCCTGCGCTGGTATAGAAAGCCCCAACACTCGTGTCATTTAACGTCAGTGTGATAGAGGTGAATTTTTCGTCACCACCTTCAACTCCGCTTACTTGGTCATCAATGGTCGAGCTGAAATCAAGTTGGATATAGGTATCTTCGTAGCCGACTGGATCTTGCCCTGCTTGACCGTCGGTATCGACAGGGTTAAACGAATCGTCAAGCGAACCAACGACAGTAACGTCAATATCTGGGTTACCTTCAACATCAGGAGCAACTTTAATGACTACTTCTGTCACTAGAGTTTTCTCATCCCCCGACAATACGTCTTTAGTTACTATCGTCAACGGCAACCTAAAGTCGCCGGAGTAGTCGACTGGTAAGTTAAGCAGTAGTCCAGAGAGGTCGGTCGAGACCCCTTGATCGACGGTAGTCTGGAATACATATTTGCCATTAACAAAGTCTAGGTCGCTGCTTCCCGATAAACTAATTGGGAAGGTGACTTCGTTCACCGCTCCTGGATTAATGGTCACACTGTCATCAATAATGATGGTCACTTGATCAGTTGAGTCATCTTCGCCCGAGAAAGTAATTAAACCATTCAATGCCGTACCTAGATCTAACTGGGTGTCCTCAATCGCATCAACAACACTGTCTGGTGTTATATCAATATCGGCTGCAACCTTAGTACTCCCAGCCACCACTTGAGGGAATGACAGAGTGACTTCTCCGTCCCTACGAGCGGCCGTAGATGACTCAACCTCAGCACCATCACCTCGGTCTATTACCGTGCTAAAGATATCCATCTTGATGTCATTGAACCCTCCTGCCCCGCTGTTTCCTGAAGGAAGAACAAGGCCGTTCGATGCACTGATGCTAAATATGTCTTCATTCGTTACAACCCAGCGCCCATTGCCTTCATAAGCAGCGCCAATAACGAGCAGTTGATTGAGTACAGCATCTGATAGCTCCGAACCGTCCACGTTTGTTAATTCAATAACTAACTGGTCAACTTCTTCGATAGCGGACGAAGCATCTGTTTCTTGATATCGAATGACGAACTCATCCGTAACCAATGTATTATCGCTGTTGGTTGTGAACTTAAGCACGCCAGTGTTTGCATCAGCAACTACGGTTGCTAGTGCTCCAGTACCCAGCACATCATCGACGATAAGCTTGTTGCTAGCGTCTTTCGGCTCAACGACTGGACGTACGATAACATCAATCGAGCCCGTGATTGTCGCGGTAGCGATGCCCTGACCAGGATCAGTCGCATCAACATACTCATGATCTCGCTCTTCGATCATGACAACCGTATTAAGCGTAAAGTCGGTGCTCGAGTCTTGTTCAGGTGTGATCTGAATAAAATTATTGTTCAGTGCAATTTGAGTAAACTCTTCTGCCGTCTGTCCACTCTTCGGCGTAATGGTTAAAGTGCCTGCTGAAGCATCGTAAACCCAAGTTACATCGCCATTAACCACAACACTTTCAACATCTGTCGGAATGGCACTGATCACAATAGAAGTGAAATGCTCATCATCATCAATATAATCAGTACCCTCTGGGTGCCAATCAATACTGATCGCCGTATCTTCATCGCCATTAGTGACTGTGCTGTACGTCGCTGAGGTATCGATTCTAGGTTCGACCAACACTCGCACTTCTTGGTCAAACGTAAGCGTATGACCGTCATTCTCAGTCACGATCACTTTACCCTGAATGTGAATGTTCTCTGTTGAAGAATCGACAGGTCTGATGCGGATTCCTGAGGTTTTACCTGCGTCAGTGATGTTCGCTTCGTAGATAGGTTTAGAAAGATCGGGGCTACCACCCGGACCGGTTTCGTAACCGACAAAGTTAAGGTCAATAATGGTACCGTCACCGTCTTCCAGAATAACGCCATCAGGAATACCCGAGAGGATAACGGTTATGGATTCTGAACCATCGTCAGGTAATGGGGTTTGATCTACTGCTGCAGGATCAGGTCTTCTCTCTCCCGACAACACGGTGAAATCAAGCTCGGCGTAGCTGTCTCCATTCTGGCTCTCTTGGATCGTGGTTTGAACACCAGGTGTTGTGCCATCGGTGATTGCTGTCCAAGCCGAACCGTTTGTACCGCCATAAGGAATATCTGCAACCCCTTTAACCTCAACGTTAACCGTTTTAGTTCCTAGGATTTCTTCATCAACTTGTTGAGGGTTGGTTGACAGGTTTGCAGTATCTTTGACTACACCGGTAACATCAAAGGTGAAATCTACATTACTGTGTTTAGTTGGAACAACCTCAACATTAGCCAAATCGGAATATGCGATTTCTTGATAATTGGTACCATTAACGGTAGGAACTACCGTGGTTGTACCTACAAAGTAAAGCACTGCGCCTTCTGTGATATTACTGATACGGACAAACAGTTCTTCAGAGCCATCTGTGTCCACCGACCCTGTCATGGTAATGACTTCGTCTAACGTGAATGCGTCTTTGTTGTCCAAAGGGCCAATGTAATCAGGGTCATCGATATTGTCTTCGTTGATCTTGATACGACTCACACTGAATTTTCCTGGGTCGGCGTCAGCAGTGACATCAATAATGATGTTTTGCTCTACAGAACGAGCTTGAGTTTTATCATTTGCTCCGCCATTGGCGGTATCTTCATAAGGGTTCAGTGTTTCCTTTGTAACCGCTATTGCTTTGAATTCAATCTGACCAGAGAAGTTATCGATCGGGTTAACTACGGTGCTGTTAATGTCTTCTGCCGCTATTTCATATACACCATCCGTCGTCAGCGTAAGCACATTGCCGTTCTTATCAAGCAGCTCGAACTTCCCATCACCTTGAACAGCCTCAAGTTCATAGGTAATCGTCTCAGTATTACTGTTATCTTGCGACTCTGCGTTCAGCTGCAAAGTAACGTTGTCTTCATCTTCGTTCACTTGATAATGATAAGTGCTGTTGGAATCATCCCAAGTCGCTATATCAGCCACCGCTTCAATCTCGATTCTGAAGTTTGAGTTGATGGTGTGATCCGTGGAGCCATTTTTCTCAATTTCAAGCTCATAACGAACTCGCCCACCAGTTTCATCCGAACTAGCGTGTTGGTCCGGAACAAAGAACAGGTTGTCTATCGTCGCGATAGTTTGTCTTGGTTCACTCGGGTTTGGAGCAAAGCTTTGTTCAAGTTCAGGAGAACCAAATATAATGCTTCCATTTGACTCAGGTACCAATTCAATGTAATCAGCACCATCAAAGTAATAAAAAGTACCTTGGTGACTATCACCTCCGTTCGGGCTTTTAATCGTCAACTGCCCAATAGATTCAGCATTATCTTGGTCATACAGACTAACTTGCAGCGCAACTTGAGCTGGTGCATTAGGCAAACCATTTTGGTTATCTTGAACGTTCTCAAGAGTCGGTTCATCACCCGTTGCGTAAGGTATCGTTAAATCTCTACCCGCATCCTCGAAGGTAGTCACTTTCAGCGCGATTCTTGTAGAGTCCCTATCTGTAATCGTGATATCTAACGGTGTTTCAGAGGTATCTAAATCGCCGTCCGTCGCAATCACGTTAATCGAGAAGTCGATGGTGTCAAGACCGTCATGATCGAGATAACCGTTAGCTCTGAATTCAACCTCGCCATTTGAGTTAATACGAAGTCGACCAAGCTGTCGAGTATCAACGCCTCCATTACCATCATCCGTTTGCTCGTAAACGCGAACCTGTTGGCTGCCAATGTTTAAATCGAAGTCACTACTGTAAGGCCCACTGTTCTCAGCTCGGAAAACAATTCCACTTCCGTCAAAGGCCTCAATTTTGCTCAGTACTGCGCCATCAGAACCCACATCAGTCGCATCAGCAAACATATCGACTTTAGAACCATTATAGTTCTGACCTTCAATACGAGTAATCGACTGAGTTGTCACTAATGGAACATCATCCGTCACTGTGATTGTCAGATTGATTGCGTTTGATTGGTCTTGGTCAAAGTCTTCAGCCACGACCGAGAAACCAAGTTCGATGTTGTTTTCATCGGCACCATCAGGGTGTTTAAGAGGTTTAAACAATTCAAACTGATAGCTGTTATCCGAGGTATCGAAAATAATCTCGAACACGGCCTCATTGCTGGTCACCGTTTGAGCAACATAGGTAAACGTGCTTCCTGAGATAGAAACAGGCAGCCACTCTAAATTTTCCCCATCGGAAGTTAAGCCAGTCAGAACCAAATCTTCATCGACTAATTCGTACTTAACAACACCATCAGCACCTTCATCGACCGTGAACAGTCCATTAATAACGGTATCTTCAGATTGATCCGAACCTATGCCTGTAAGATCGTCTTCATCGACAACCGTTTCGCCCGTCGGCGGCGTCATTTCCGGAACATCATCAATGACTTGAATTGGTAATTGATACTGGTTGGAATCATCGCCATCACTATCAACAGCCACTACATCAAAGAAGATAGGCAGCTTATTTCTCGCCTCTGAGCTAGGCTCATGGTCTAGAGGACCAAGCAAGGTAAAGGTGTATGACCCATCGTTACCCAAAGCAAGAGTAAAAATCGGTGTTCCACTTGTGGTGGTTCCTTGATAGGTGGTTGTGTTCGCAGCCCCGGTGACCTCTGTGATCGAAATCGCTTCGTTACCTGATGTCAGATCATCTTCTAGGTCAGATATATTACGTAGCTCATAAGCCTCAACTTTATCTGCATCTTCTATGGTCACAAACGAGCCTGTAGCCTGAGTCACAACAGCTCCTAAATCATCTTCATCAACCACAAACGTACTGGCGACAGTAGTATCAGTGATGGTTGGAACATCATCGGTAATGGTCACCGTAAGAGGTTTCATCACAGAGTCGGTATTGTCTTGGTCGACCGCGATCACTGGCAGAGTGAATACTTGATCGTTGTTGCCTTGCACAGGCAGATGATCGAGCTCTTCCAACAAAGTGAAGGTGTATTCGCCTAGCACTACACTATTAAAAGTGATGGTAAAGATATCCGTTTGAACACCCCCACTCTCAACGAAACCAATATAGGTTCCGCTGTTGGCTGGATCTTCTTTAAGCTGAACCACTAGGCCATCCGATTTCAAATCACCAGACGTGTTGAACTGAGTGGTATCAATACGGAAATAGCTCACATCATCACTTCCCGCTGTGAAAGCAATGGTTTCAGTTTGGCTCACAGGTAAGCTCGGAGATGAACCATCCACGAGATTCGCTTCTTCCAATGCAACCGTTGGTACAGTATCAATTACCGGTGGAGCACCATCTGAAATCGTCAATGTCACGGTCGAAGTAACAATATCACCGTCTTTATCTTCTGATGTCACGGTAATCGTCTTAACGATATCACCACCAGAATGATTCAGGTTTCGATTAGACTCAAAGCGCACATCACCTTCAAGCGTGATAAACAACGAACCTTCCGTAAATACAAACTCTTGCTCACCAGTGTTGGTTTGCACCAGAGACTCTTCAGGCTGACTACCATAAGTAAATTTGGTTATGGTGGCGCCATCAGCACTTTGCGCAGGCATCACATCAAATGTCGTTGTGGTAGGTGTGCCCGTGCTTGGTTCAGTGATGCTAAGCGCACCAGACTTCATTAACTGGACATCATCGGTGATGGTTACTGAAAGCGGTTTAGACGCTGAAATATCGCCATCGGTGTCTTGCGCGTAAACAGAAAGATCAAAACTCAGATCGTTGCTTCCTAAGCCATCAACGTGATCCAAACGCTCAAGCAGCGTAAAGGTATACTGGCTAGGATTAGTATCATCAAAATCTAGGGTGAATATGATTTTCTCACCACCCGAACCATCCGTCGTAAACGCAATGTAGTCGCCAGAACCCGCAGGCTCCTCACGTAAACTCAATTCAAGGCCATCAGACTTCAACACGCCGTTGGTATTGAACAGCCCAGCTTCAACGACTATTTTTCCAATGTCATCACTGCTCGCTAGCGAGGTGATAGTCTGAGTCACACTGACAGGCGTTCCGCTAGGTGTCGAACCATCCGCAAGTAAGCTTTCCGACAAGCTGACACTTGGCACAACGTTGATTGTTGGTCCATCGCCATCAACAATCGTAAGCGTGACTGTTGATGAAAAGGTATCTTTATCAAAGTCAGAAGACGTAAACACAATCGACTTAACAATGTCGCCCGCAGAATGATCTAGATTTCGGTTTGGTTCGAACCTTACATCACCGCTTAGCGTGACAAACAATGAGCCTTCAGTGAAGGTAAACTCTTGCTCGCCATTGTTAGTTTGATCCAAGGTGATCGCTGAACCGCCACCAAAAGTAAACTGAGTAATGGTCGCCCCATCAGCACTTGGTGTAGGCATTACATCAACAGTAGCAGTGGTTGGTGTGCCAGTATTTGGCTCTGTGATGCTTAACGTGCCATCTTGCATCTGTTGAATGTCATCTTGTATCGTTACCATGACATCGCGTTTAACCGAATCATCACCATCGGTATCAACGGCGTAAACAGGCAGGTTGAAGTTGAGGCTGTTATTAAGATCACCATCAAGGTGATCTAACGCCTCAATCAAAGTGAAGGTGAACTGCCCTTTATTAACGCTATCAAAATCAATGGTGAATACATTAGTTACGTTACCGGCCCCGTCATCAGTAAACCCGATGTAGTCGCCAGGTGAAGCAGGATCTTCTTTTAACTGAACAACAAGACCATTTGATTTGAGTAGGTCGCCAGGATTGAACTCGTTGGTTGCAATTCTAAAGTGGCTTAAATCATCACTACCCACGGTATAAGTGATCGTTTGTGTCGAGCTAACCGCTGAACCACTCGGCATAGAGCCATCAGCAAGACCAACTTCCGATAGGTTAATATCTGGCACTACATCGATAACCGGATCAATTCCGTCTTTGATCGTCAACGTGACATCCGCGGTATCGGTATCGTTATCAAAATCACTGGTCGTCACGACTATCGTTCTCACGATATCGCCAGATGAATGGTCTAGATTTCTACTTGGTTCAAAGCGCACCTCACCTTCAATCGTGATGTACAGTAAGCCATCGGTTACGGTAAAAACTTGTTCTGTAGACACAGTTGGGTCTAACGTAACAGCCGTGCCACCATCGTAGATAAACTGAGTCACTTTCGCGCCATCAGCACTCTGTGTCGGCATAACGTCGATTGTTGGCGTGGTTGGCGTACCTGCTGCTATATCAGCAAGTGAAGGCTCAGTGATACTTAACGCCCCATCTTGAACGCCTTGTACATCATCGGTGATCACCACGGTCATTGGCGACATTGCAGAATCATCACCATCGGTATCAACCGCTAAAACAGGGACATCGAAACTTAGAGTATTGTTTTGTAATCCATCTACATGATCTAACGCTTCAAGCAGTGTGAACGTGTATTGCCCTAAATTGCTCGTCGAGAAGCTGATCGTGAAGACGTTGGTTTCTACGTTAGAACCGTCTTTGACGAAGCCAATGTAATTACCAGAATTAGCTGGCTGCTCTTTTATTTCGACATCTAGGCCGTTCGATTTCAAAGCCCCTGAAGTATTGAACTGCGTAGGGTCAATTCTGAAATGGCTTACGTCGTCACTACCCGCTGTGTAGGTAATGGTTTGTGTCATTGTCACTGGATTACCGGTTGGCACAGAGCCATCGGCCAGATCCACTTCAGATAACACAATTCCGGGAACAAGATCGATAGTAGGAAGGTCACCATCAACAATCTTCAGTGTCACTGTCGATGTGACAATATCGCCATCGAGGTCAACAGACGTCACCTCAATCGACTTGGTAATATCACCACCAGCATGATTTTGATTACGTACCGGCTCGAATCGTATCTCACCTTCCGTCGTAATAAATACCGAACCTTCGGTGAAGACGAACTCTTGCTCACCATTCACATTCAAATCAAGACTTTCTGCAGTCTTACCATCGAAAACAAATGAAGTGACTTTGGCTCCATCAGCACTTTGGTTTGGCATCACATCAAAGGTATTTGATGTTTCAACACTTGCTGCAGGCTCACGACTGGTGATTGTGCCGTCTTGCATCAACTGCACATCGTCGCCAATGGTCACGCCAAGCTGCGAGACTAACGAATCGTCGCCGTCACTATCCACCGCATACACAGGCAGATCAAAACTCAGGTCGTTGTTGCCACGTGCATCTTGATGATCCAAGGCTTCGATTAAGGTAAAGGTGTATTCACCTAAGGTTGTCCCAGAAAAACTCAACGTAAATACTGTGGTTACCGCATTCGACGAGCTGGTTGTAAATCCGATGTAGTTGCCCGACCCTTGCGGATCTTCACGTAATTCAACAGCTAAACCATTCGATGTGAGTGCATCATTGGTATTGAACTCTGTTGGTTCAAGGCGGAAGCGGACCACATCATCACTTTGATTAGTGAAGGTGATGGTTTCGGTTTGACTTACCGCACTGCCACTTGGGGCTGAACCATCCGTCAGGTTCGTTTCAGATAAGCTAACCGTTGGAATAACATCAATGGTTGGAATATCACCATCGGTGATCGTTAACGTAACGGTTGACGTGACTGAGTCTTTGTCGAAATCGCTTGAGGTCACCACTATCGACTTAACAATATCGCCGGCCGTATGGTCAAGATCTCGATTAGGCTCAAAGCGAACTTCACCTTCGAGGGTAATGTACAGTTTGCCTTCTGCGAAGATAAACTTCTGTTCGCCTGCAATATTTTGATCGAGGGTGTTTACGACGCCATCATAAGTGAACTGAGTGATGGTCGCGCCGTCAGCACTTTGGTTTGGCATGACATCAAAAGTAGCCGTGGTCGGTGTACCAGCCGCTAAATCAGCGACGGTCGGCTCGGTAATATTGAGCGCACCACCTTGCATGATTTGAACATCATCATCAATCGTTACATTAAGCTGCGATACCAGTGAATCATCACCATCACTGTCTACCGCATAAACAGGCAGATCAAAGCTCAGATCATTGTTCGCTAGGCCAGCAACATGGTCTAGCGCTTCAAGTAGAGTGAAAGTGTATTCACCTAACGTGGCTGAAGAGAAGCTAATGGTAAACACGGGGACTTCAGCGCTCGAACCGTTGGTAATAAAGCCTATGTAAGTGCCCGGATTAGCAGAATCTTCTTTTATCTCGACCGCAAACCCATTCGATTTCAGTACACCACCGACATTAAACTCAGTTGGTTCAATGCGGAAACTCGTCACATCATCACTTTGGTTAGTGAAAGTAATCGTCTCGGTTTGACTTACTGCGCTACCGCTCGGGCTAGAGCCATCGCTAAGGTTAGTTTCAGATAGAGTAACGCTTGTCACGGCATCGATGGTTGGGATATCACCATCGGTAATCGTCAGCGTAACCGTTGCTGTCACGGGATCGTTATCGAAGTCACTTGAAGTCACCACAATCGACTTCACGATGTCTTCGCTCGCTGTGTGGTTTAGATTGCGATTTGGCTCGAAACGCACTTCACCTTGCAAGGTGATGAACAGTGAACCTTCAGTAAATACAAACTTCTGTTCACCGGTGTCGTTTTGGTCGAGTGTTATTGCCGCCCCGCCATCGTAAGTAAACTGAGTGATTGTCGCGCCATCGGCACTTTGGCTAGGCATCACATCAACAGTGGCTGTCGTCGGAGTACCTGCAGCCAAATCAGCAACCGTTGGCTCAATAATATTAAGCACTTGGTTTTGCATGACCTGTACATCATCACCAATGGTCACATTCAGTTGAGACACCAGTGAATCATCGCCATCGCTATCGACCGCGTAAACCGGTAAGTCGAAACTCAAATTATTATTTGCGAGGCCATCTACATGGTCTAGTGCTTCAAGTAACGTAAATGTGTATTGACCTAGATTTGTATCCGAGAAGCTAATGGTAAAGACGTTGGTTTCAACATCCGACGTGTCT
>NZ_JBFROI010000067.1:0-3804 GCF_041471405.1 Vibrio sp. 10N.261.52.C11 | reverse complement strand
TCCGCGATGAACCTTTTTTGTTTATCGATTTTGTCAGGGCGTTCAAAGGCTGATTAGGTGTTTTAATAAAAGATAACGACAGGAATAGTCTGAGATACAGATAAACGGTTAACAAGGGGTATTACTGAAGAGGAAGAGTTAAATTAACTAGGCTTTTACGTTGGTTCCCAGCGTAGAGATAGTATGCGTTTGACCACCGGCATTGTAGGTCATGCCAATTTTTCCGTGACTTTGCTGCATCATATTGCTGAGTTTTTTGAAGCTAAGGTGCGCTCGATTTAAGGCTTCGCCATTCACAAGGTTCGCTTGCTGGCAATCGTGCACTATCGACTGGATCTTAGTGACTAACTGAGCAAGTTCAGGGTTCTCGGTCAGTTCTGAGATATTGGTATGGGCTGCGATTCGCTGATCGGTTGATCTTAGTTGTTCAACTAGGACCACTTTTTCTTTGGCGATTCGCTCAATATCGTTTGATAGTCGGCTCGTAATAGCGGTTTTCTCTGAACTTAGTAATTCAGATAAGGCTTTGGCATTTTGAAGTTGAAAATTAACTAAATCTGCTAGTGCCGCCATAACGTAAACCTATTCATAACCTCGTGTACTTTAAGACAATAACTTCAATGAAAAGTTAGTGTTTTCTTAAAGGCCTTTTAATTCATCTTCGAACTTGATCATGTTGTCAGCCAGTTTCTCTGGATCGACAGTGTATGAACCATTCGCAATTGCTTCTTTGATCGCTGCTACTTTCACAGAATCAAAGCTTGGCTGTGCTGCCATATCTTGGTGGAGCTGACCAATCGCTTTGCCTTGTTGGCTCAGTGAAACCGCATCTTTGCTTGCTGGTGATTTAGTTGATACATCAGAGCGTGATGCCTCAGAACTAGAATCAGAGCGTACTGCTGATCGGTTAGTGGTCGTTAGGGTTTGCCCTGAACGAATATTATCAATGCCTGCCATAGTTAAGCCTTTTTCTTCAAAAATGGGAACCTGTACAGTCAATATCGACCAAGGGTTCGAATACTTTAGCAATTTTTAGCTCAATAGTCGAAAAGGGACAAAACACCGCAGCCGTTATATTTGGCGTTAGAGTTGAGGGTGAAATCGCTAACGATACCGTCAATTTAGAAGTAAAGAGTTAAAAGTAAACCGTGACTTCAGACATGCTGGTAACAATCCCTTCAATTATACGCTGTGATTTATCATTTTTCACTCTTACTTGATCACCCATAGAGCCATCGGTAAGCGCAGTTCCTTTGGTGGTAATGGTCATGCCACCTTTTACTGCCTGTATGATAACCTTCTCGTTTCGGCACACGACACAGATATCACCTCTTTCTACAACATCGCCCGGTCTTAGGTTCTTTTTTACCTTAGCGCCGATGACCTGATGTGGAGCTGTGAAACCTTGGCGACGAAACTTGTTAAGAGAAATCATAGCGGTGGTGACATCGTATTGACCGACGATTTCGCCTCTCGCGAGTGAGCGAGTGGTGGTGACAAGAGGCACCGACATCGAAAGGCGCACCGGTACATAAACTCGCCACTCATCAGGAACACATTGCACTAAAACCGTAATACTGCTGCGGGTATTGGTGGTCGTTGAAGCGCTGGTCTCTAAAGGCACTGGGCAGTCTGTCGCTTTGATTCTTGAGTCAACATTTGCTGAATTAACAAAGAGTTCGCCACCTTGTGGCTGCTCAACTGTATCAAGGATATGTTGCTCCGCTGCAGACTGAATCATCTCAATTTGTTCTGGGGTCGCAGCTTGTACAAAAAAACTAAACAATATTGATAAAATGCCGATAAACTTAGCGACAGTTTTAAAAGTAGCTCTACACATTGCTATGGAAAGAGGTGGCAAATTTGTTTTATAATACGTCATTCCGTTTCTCTGGTGGTTCGTAGCCTGCAGTAGACTAACACTTTTTATACAAAAAAGTTTGATATGGAGATGAGCTCATGACGGGTATTCTTGATTCGGTGAATCAGCGTACGCAACTCGTCGGTCAAAACCGATTAGAATTACTAACCTTTCGCCTAATGGGGCGTCAGCGTTACGGCATTAATGTCTTTAAAGTAAAAGAAGTGCTGCAATGCCCTAAGCTGACAAAGATGCCAAACTTGAACCCACTGGTTAAAGGTGTAGCACACATTCGTGGCCAAACGATCTCTGTGATCGACTTGAGCTTAGCGATTGGTGGCCGTCCTACAACGGATGTTGAAAAGTGTTTTGTGGTTATCTCTGAGTTTAACCGAACCATTCAAGGTTTCTTGGTAAGTTCAGTTGAGCGCATTATTAACATGCACTGGGAATCGATTCTTCCGCCGCCAGATGGCGCAGGTAGAGCTAACTACCTGACAGCGGTAACCAACATTGATAATGAATTGGTAGAAATTCTTGATGTTGAGAAGATCCTTGCAGAAATTTCTCCTGTTGATGAAACAATGGACAGCAAGATTGCTGAAGATATTGCGAAAGTAGAACAAGAGAAAGAACTGGTTCGCCGCATCTTGATTGCTGATGACTCGACCGTTGCTCGTAAGCAGGTTCAACGTGCTATTGAGTCGATTGGTTTTGAAGTTATCTCGGTGAAGGATGGTAAAGAAGCCTACGAGAAGCTGATACAGATGTCATCAGAAGGCAGTATTTACGATCAGATTTCATTGGTGATTTCTGATATCGAAATGCCAGAAATGGATGGATACACGCTGACTGCTGAGATTCGTCGTCACGCCGAACTTAAAGATTTATACGTAATTTTACACTCATCGTTGAGTGGTGTATTTAACCAAGCCATGGTTGAGCGTGTTGGAGCTAACTCCTTCATCGCTAAATTCAACCCAGATGAGCTTGGTGCAGCTGTAAAAGCTGCGTTAACTAACTAAAAGAGACATTAATGACTGCTATAACAATAAGTGATCAAGAGTATCGCGATTTCAGCCGTTTCTTAGAATCTCAATGTGGCATTGTATTAGGTGACAGCAAGCAGTATTTAGTGCGCAGTCGTCTAAGCCCATTAGTAACGAAGTTTAAGTTAGCTTCTTTGTCTGATTTGTTGAGAGATGTAGTAACAGGTCGAAACCGTGAGCTGCGTGTGGCTGCTGTCGATGCCATGACGACGAACGAGACACTTTGGTTCCGTGATACTTACCCGTTTGTTGTGCTTGCGGATAAGCTTCTACCGGAAATAGCGGCAAATAAACGTCCTATTAAGATTTGGTCTGCGGCAAGCTCTTCAGGCCAAGAAGCATACTCAATGGCAATGACGATTCTTGAAACTCAAGCTCGTAAGCCAGGTATGCTGCCAAATGTATCGATTACCGCAACTGACATCTCAGCAAGTATGTTGGATATGTGCCGCACTGGCGCTTACGACAACCTTGCATTGGGACGTGGACTTTCTCCAGAGCGCCGTCGTACTTTCTTTGAAGATGCGGGCGATGGCCGTATGAAAGTGAAAGATAACGTCAAGCGCATGGTGAACTTCCGCCCTCAGAACCTGATGGACAGCTATGCATTGTTAGGCAAGTTCGACATTATTTTCTGTCGTAACGTGCTGATTTACTTCTCGCCTGATATGAAGTCAAAGGTACTTAACCAGATGGCAAATAGCCTGAACCCTGGTGGGTACTTACTATTGGGCGCGTCTGAATCGTTAACAGGCTTAACCGATCGTTTTGAAATGGTTCGCTGTAATCCAGGCATCATCTACAAATTAAAGTAACGAGCGGCACCGATATTAGGTGTAAGGTTACCGTCTAAATTTAAAACCCAGCCAAGTGCTGTAATGCCGTTCACTTAAG